>JBJEOD010000273.1:0-7911 GCA_051880535.1 Acutalibacteraceae bacterium
GGTGCAACGCCTGCCCATTTGCACAGATGTGCGGCGGTTGGAAATCTGCTCATATCTTTTCCGATTTCAGAAAGGATAGTTTGTGCACCGATTTTACCAACACCTGGGATTTCGTCTACCGCTTTTATTGCATCTTCGTAATCCTTGATGTAGTCCTTAATAATTTTATCTACATCCTTGATTCTGCGTGTCATATCGTCAATATGGTCTAAAACGCTCCTAAGCAGTTTCTTTTGTAATTCCGATACAATCCCATCTAAAGAGTTCAATATTTCTTCGGCGGAACTATGCATATTTTTGTTTCGTATGTCATCTACCGACTCTAAAGAAATATCTTCACCGCTGAGTAGCAAATCTAAAAACTGTCGACCGCCTTTACCATTTATATGAGTTAGCTTGCTGCTGAGTTTAATGTTAGCTCCCTCAAGCATTTTCTGCAAACGGTTAAGCTCACGACTGCGCTCTTCCACAAGACTTTTACGGTAACGGGATACCTCTCGTAATTCCCGTTGCTCACGGTCGGGGATGAAGCTCGCTTTCAGCAGTCCGTGTTGCAGAAGATCTGCAATCCATTCGGCATCCTTAACATCTGTTTTTCTTCCGGGCAGCGTCTTCATATGTTGTGCATTTACAACCATAGCAGGTAAACCGGAGAGTTCAAACAAATTGTATAGGGGCTTCCAGTAAGAGGCTGTGCTTTCCATTGCGATCATTTCACAGCCGTTTTTCAAGAGCCACTCCGTAAGCTCACGAAGTTCTCCCGTTAGCGTGCCAAATTCCCGTATTTCCTTTTTCCGTCCGTCACGAAAACAGGCTACGATCATTTTCTTATGCACGTCGATACCACAACAGCGCTGATATACTACTTCCATTATTTTTTCCTCCATAGCATATTTGCAGCGGACTCTCTATGATAGTTCATTTTACTATCCGTTCTTTCGCTCAAAAGAGCTGAACAATTCGTGGTTCGCTTAGAGAGCCTATGTAAATTTCTTGATCGGTCTCGTAGACCCAAAACAATACCTACCTTTGCTGCCACTTTATTATACCACAAATCCATTTTGTTTTCATCTGTTGCGGTGAATGCGAAGCTATTCATAATGATTTCTTGAAATGCAAATAAATCCTTTTTTACATTTTATATCAAAGAGTCGCGGTTGAGCGGCTCTTAATTTTTTATGTAAAAGAGGTTTTATTATGTTGGACAGAAAAAAGTATGAAGATTATTGGTACGCATTTCAAGAAAAATTGGACAAAGTCTTGGCAGAACGCAAAATGTCATATCGCAAATTAAGTGTTGAAATCGGAAAATCTCCGGGATATATCTATGATGTTCTCAACCGAAGAATTGATCCGTCTTTTGAATCGTTATTTGAAATTGCAGAATATTTTGGCTGTACGGTATGGGATTTTCTGAATGTTTCCAAGTAAAAGTATAGGGCTATCGTTTGTCAGACAACACATCGGTGAAATCTATTGACACCTTGAAAACAGAGTGTTAAACTAATAATGACCTATTTAAAATAAAGCAGGAGAGAGTTCAAAAGATAACGAAAACAGCAATGTTCCGAGAGGGTTAATTGCGCTTGTTTGTTGTGCTTTGTTCCTGCATATAAGGCAAAGGCAAAAGGACTGCAAGTTAGCACTTATCCTTTGAGGTAGGTGCTTTTTTGTTATCTTTTTGCCTTCTTTTATGTTTTGTTCTCCGGTAAGTGACGGGTTCAAAATAATTGCATAAAGGAAGGCGTTTCAAAAGTTTACAAATTGGATAAAGGGATGTTATTTGCACCAAAGTAATTGAATTAAAGTAATTATTCTAAAGTAGTGGTGCTGAAAAATGCGGTCTGAATTCTGCGGCAGACTGTGAATCACTAGCAGAAAAGCCCTTGAAGTCGGGTTGGACTTCATCAGCCGATGCTCTAAAGCTGATTATCTGTATATCTGAGGAATGGAAATACGGAATTAAAGAGCTATCACGGTTATGGCAGCGGACAAGGTGACAAAAAAAGTGGTAAATAGATGTTGCGGGATGCAATCTCTATTAAGTTGCCGGGTTTATGATTTCCCGAAATAAATCAGACCCCACTTTCACGCAGTGGTCCGGAAATAGGAAGTACGGAAAAGTCGTGATATACAATGCCCTTCACAAAGGCAATGTGAATTAAACTGTGCGGATAGCAGAGCCGTTACGAAACGAAGATTGTTCGACTGCGAACCTGCGCACACGGCAGACCGGATGGTACAGTGTGAAAAACCACTTTTGCACAGTGGACGAAAAATGTGAAGTGCAATATACAAAATTGTCATCAGCGGTGAGTGAGATTTTGTGAACGAAAAAAGATTTCACCGCCGGCAAGGATTCAGCCGAATTTATTGACGAAAATTTACAGAATCCACGACGTTTGAGAGTTCCGTCGTTAAATAAAACTGCTCAAGCGGCTGTGCTGCCGTCCTCCAAGGGAAGTCTCCGTCCCTTATGGAAAATGCATACAAAGGTTACGGGATTTAATCGGTAATGAAAATCCCCGCCGAACGAGTTTTAGTATCGGACAGATTGAAATATCTGCACTCGGCGTAGCGTCAGCAAACAATACTTTTGTTTTGCACTCTTGAACTACAAGAGAATACGCACGGATAATCTATGAATCTTGCAGACTTGTGAGAAAAGATTAGATTAAGCCAAGTACTAACCTTATTTTACAGCAGAATACCGCAAAAATGACTTTCACTTCGGGATGATATATGCTAACCATTTTGAAAGTATATGACATACTTTTCTAGATAAAGTTGCACCTGCTAAATGAACCTTCGGCTCTCTGCAAGTTGTCATTCGTGCAATGAATGACAAGCTGCAGGAAGCCGAAGAAGATAACACACAAACCGCAAAGCAGGTGCTATGACAATCATACCTATGTATGACAAATGACTGTCCCTTTGAAATGATTATGCCTCTCTTTTTGGGAGCCGAGCCGTTTCTATTGGACGACAGTCAGATAGAAACGGCTCGGAGGCGCAGCCGGAGAGCCGGGATGAGCAGGGCAAAATACACCCGCGCCAAAGAAGAATCAGTAAGAAATGAAAGTTTGTACACACCTTTGACAGTGGGTGTATTATGCCCTGCGGAACTATCCTTTTAAGAGCCATATAGATTTTATATAGATTAATCTTAGATTATGTTTAAAGATAAATTTTTAATAATTATGATGTTACTTGATATGGCTCTGATATAAAAAATGATTGTCCCTTTGAAATGCTCTATGACTATAATTTTGAAATGATATTTTGAAAGTATTTTCATTCCAAAAAAAGATTGTGCTGACCGTCATTTTAAAATTACTTTCTTTTTGAAATTAGGTCAGCACAATCTGCTAAATATTTTTTACTTATCGTTTTGAAATGCTTTATGACTCTCATTTCGAAATGAGGGCGACAAAATTTTCGTCCACAAAAATATTTTCGTCAGGAGATTTCTGTAAATTTTATTGACGAAAATACACTTTTATCTATGATTTTCGTAACCTTTTTTTTAAAATGATGAAGGAGATTTGAATTGACGACAAAATCCTGCTGACGAAAATCCGTAGGATTGATATATAGGGACAATTAGGAAGTAAAGGAAAACTAAATTTTATGGATTCAGACTTGCAGGTTGCCCGCCTGCAAGCATACATATCTTACATACCTTGCAAATCTAGGAGGCAAGGACAAGAAGGAGTTACTTAAAATGAGATATGTAGAAAGGAAATCTCATGATGTATTTTTATATGCATCATCTGATTTGGGCATCTTTCGTAAACTCACAACGGAATAGCGGACAAAACCTCGTGCATATAGTTTATTCACAGGGGAGGTACTCGGTATGAAGACATTTGCACCGATTAACATAATTGTTCACTATCCCGAGACAGAAGAAGGTTGGCGAGAATTAAGACGGCGGGTTGCCGGTGTTCACGCCGATGGAGTACTTAACAGCATTTCTAAGTTAGATTGCCCAATCAGAGAAAAGGAAAGACTGCTGAATGTAATTATAAAAGATACAAAAGAACAGATTAAAGCTGAACAGAAAAAGTAGTCTGAAAAGTGACCGCCTCACATTTTTTGTGGGGCGGTCGTCCGTTAAACTGTGATACGATCCTTAAAATATTTCTCCCAAGATTTAAGGCTGACTTGTTTTCGCTCGTTTTCCCACAAGCGAAGCATATTGGCGTCTACTCCAATATGCCTTGCAAACGGTCTTTTGCCGAGGTTTAAGCTTTCCCTGTATTCACGGATGAGTTTTCCTTGACCGCAAGACAAAAAACGGTTGTAATCGTCAAGAAGGTCATCTACGGGGATATTAAATAGTTTGGAAAGCTTGTCCGCTGTCGTTTTATCAAAGCCGTTAAATTTTCCTGTTTCAAGATTTATGTATGTACTGCGGGGAATTCCGACAATTTCGGCAACTTCCTTTTGCATAAGACCAAGCTTATGTCGGCAAAATCTCAAGCGGTCGGGAATGTTATCAATATCTTCATAAGAGTGATACTTCTTATTAAACAACTGTGCTTCCAAAAGTTTTCTCGGAGCCATAAGTCTAAAGTTTAGAATAAACAAAGGTGAATGTTTTGTTTCACCGTTTTCGGTGTGCGACATTATATACATATTTTCCGCAGTCTGTTCGGTGATTTTCCAATATGGAGTTCTTTTTGTAATCAAAAACTCATTTGTGAGAGGGTTGCATTTTCAATACACCGCGCCGCATAGGTTGCAAGGTGGATTCCCTTATCCGCGTTAAATGTTGAAACCGCCTTGATAAGCCCTATTGTGCCTATTGAAATCAGGTCGTCCTGATCCGCTCCCGAATTGTAATACTTCTTTACAATGTGCGCCACAAGCCGCAGATTATGCTCGATAAGCTTATTGCGCGCGTCAAGGTCGCCGTTTCGGCTTTTGGTAAGCAGCTCCTCCTCCTTAGCGGGCGAAAGCGGCGGCGGAAACGACCCCGCCCCCGTCACGTGCAGGGCGAAATAATAAATGCTTGATGCGATTTCCATTAATAAATTAAAAAACAAGCCTAACCCTCCTTTTGATACTTTAAATTATATGAGGGAAAGGGCTTGCCCTAACGCAATAATCCGAAAAAATAGGGGAGAGCTGTCCCGCCCTTTTCGCAAGGGCAAAACCCGCAAGCACAAAAAAGCAAGGAGCGACGCACAGTCGGCGCCCCCTTGCAGGCTTATACGGAATTATTATCCGCCGTATCGGTTTTCATAATATCGGCTAAGGTTATGCCGTCAAAATAGTCGTTGACTATTCGGTGAAATTCCGTCCACATAGGATATGTGCGGCAGGCGCTCGCCCGTTCGCAGGGCTTTGCACCGCTTTTAAGGCATGCGACGGGAGCAAGCTCGCCCTCGGTAAGCCGAAGAATATCCCCTACACGGCAATCCTCAGGCGGCTTTATAAGGCGGTAGCCGCCGCCCTTGCCGTGCACCCCCTCGACAAAGCCGTTTTTTGACAGCGAGGGAATAATCCGTTCGAGATACTTTAAGGATATTCCCTGACGCTCCGCAATCTCCTTCATAGGAATATAGCCGTCGCCGATATGCTCCGCAAGATCAACTAAAACCCGAAGGGCATATCTGCCCCTGGTAGAAATCATAACGCTTATCACCTCTGTGATTCAAGTGTTTATTATACCGATGCCGTTAAATCCTTTATAACCTCTCCCGCGATTATAAGTCCGACAACCGAGGGAACAAAGGCGTTACTGCCGGGAACCTGCCTGCGCTCGGTGCATTTTCTCGCCGTTCCGGGCGGGCAGATACAGCCTGTGCGGCAGCTGTTCTCCGTATCTTCTATGGGCTTCAGCGGCTTTTCCTTTGAATATACCACCTTAAGCCCTTTTACTCCTCTGCGCTTAAGCTCGTACCGCATTACCCTGGCAAGGGGACAAACCGAGGTTTTGTATATATCCGCCACCTCAAAGGCGGTGGGATCAAGCTTATTCCCCGCCCCCATAGAGCTGATTATCGGGGTGCCCGCGGCTTTAGCCTTCAATACAAGCTCGATTTTGCCAGTGACGGTATCGATTGCGTCAACAACATAATCGTAAGCGCTGAAATCAAACTGCTCTGCCGTTTCGGGGGTAAAAAAGGTCTTGAAGGTCCTCACCTCTGCCTGCGGATTGATTTCGGCGATGCGCTCGGCGGCAACGTCAACCTTATAAAGCCCCAGAGTTTTATGTGTGGCGATAATCTGTCGGTTAAGATTGGTAAGGCAGACCTTATCGTCGTCTATAAGGTCGATTGCACCGACCCCCGAACGAACCAGCGCCTCTACCGCGTAACCCCCCACGCCGCCTATTCCGAATACGGCAACGCGAGATGCGGCTAATTTTTCCATAGCCGCCTTACCGAATAAAAGCTCTGTTCTTGAAAATTGATTAAGCATTACAAATTCCTTTCAAGGGTGAAGTGTCCGCCGTTTTCCGCAAAGACGGCTTTAAGCCTTATTATTCCACCTTGCCGCCCTCGACCACAAGGTTGTCGGGGTTTGCCGCGTCGCCGTAAACCGAAGCGAGGGTTGCCTCATAATCGGCGTGGAAAAAGCTTTCCTCGGCAAGCGACTCTATTTCGCTGTTCAGCCAATTAAGCAGGGTGGTATTGCCCTTTTGCACGGCGGGAGCGATTGTATCGGCATTGCCGAGAGCGTCAATTCCCACCGTAAAGCCGGGATTCTGAATAGCCCACGCCAAAACCTCGGTGTTATCGGTGGAGAAGGCGTCCCCGCGTCCGTCGAGCAGGGCGTTATATGCGTCGGCGTACTCGTCGTACTTCTGTAGGTTCACGTCGGGATAGTTCTTCTCAAAATAGGTTTCTGCGGTGGTTCCCTTAACAACGATAAGGCTTTTTCCTTTTAGCTGTTCAACGTCGGTAATGAGCGCCTTGTCGGGAGAGACCACGCCCAGCTTTACCTTCATATAGGGCAGTGCGAAATCAACCTGCTCGGCGCGTTCCTCGGTTACGGTGAAGTTTGCGAGGATAATATCAACCTTGCCTGTTGCCGCATACTCAACACGGCTTGCAGGGTCGGTGGAAACATACTCAACCTTAACGCCCAAATCCTTTGCGATACGCTCTGCAAAGTAAACGTCATAGCCCTGATAGTCGCCGTTCTCGTCAACATAGCCGAAGGGTGCCTTGTCGCTGAATACGCCGATTACTACCTTTCCGCTTTCCTTGATTTCGTCCAAGGTGCGATAGGAGGCGGAGCCGCCCGACTGTGAGCTATTTGCCTTTTCTCCGCACCCCGCAAGCCCTGTTACCGCAAGCAGGGCGGCTACGGTTAATGTAATAAGCTTAATAATAGTATTTTTACCTTTCATAAGAAAATTCCTTCTTTCAAATTTTGCCGTTTTTACAGATTAGCTGTTTTGGTTCTGCGCTTCTCATACGAGAAGGTACGCAAAAATTCCCTTGCCCTTTCGGTTTTGGGATTTGTGAAAAATTCGTCGGGGTCGGATTCCTCTGCAATCCTTCCGCCGTCAAGAAAAATAACCCTATCCGCCGCCGCCCGAGCAAACTGCATCTCGTGGGTTACTATAACCATTGTCATACCCTGTTCGGCAAGCTCCAGCATAACGTCAAGAACCTCTCTCACCATTTCAGGGTCGAGGGCGGCGGTGACCTCGTCGAAGAGCATTACCTCGGGGTTCATACAAAGCGCGCGGACAATCGCCGCCCGCTGCTTCTGACCGCCCGAAAGCTCTCTCGGGTAGGCTTTGCGCTTTTCCCAAAGTCCCACCCTTTTAAGAAGCCTTTCAGCCTGTTGCTCGACCTCTTTTTTAGGGCGCTTTTGCACCTTTACGGGCGCTAAGGTGATATTATCTAAAATATTTTTATGCGGGAACAGGTCGTAGCTCTGAAAAAC
>JBJEOD010000274.1:0-7909 GCA_051880535.1 Acutalibacteraceae bacterium
CGCAGACAAAGTGCTTTCGATTAACCACCCGTCCCCGATATAAACTCCCACATGAGGGTGGGTTTTACTGTATAAAATTAACCCCGGTATTTCGGGCAGGGTATTAATTGACCCTTTTTCGGTGGCGCGTTGGAACATAAGATTAGCGTTTATATCGGGAGGATAGCCCGATTTACCGTACATAGGAGAGCCGGTACCGCCATTTTCTTTGCCGCTCCATAAATATGATTTTACTAAGCCGACGCAGTCAACTCCATAGCAGTCTTTTCCGAAAAGTTCAGAAAGCTCTTTCCACCGCGCCTCTGTATATCCGGTTCCTGCTTTAGTACCGTATATCTTTTTGAGGGTTGCATATTGCTTTTCGATTGTTCGGAGAATGCCTCCCCACATATATTTGGTACGCAGATTAAGCGCCATTTTTACATGCTTGACAAGCCCTGTATTTGTATGCTTTTCCATAATTACGACTCCTTTTCAGCCTCTTTTTGCTTTTCCTCTGCATTCATAATATATTCGCCTATTTGGTTGCCGTCTTCAATCCATTTGCGCATGGTGCGCAGCGCAATATCTACCCACCGTGAAAAAGTTTCGGGCGAAATAACAGTAGCAATTTTAGGGAAAGCCTTAATAAATTGGTCGTACACCAATCTCAATTTGTATTGTCCTGTTTTTGCTCCGAGTTGTTTTTCTGCCTCAGAAACGGCATAGGTGAGCCACATTATAATACGCTTTTTCTGATTAAGAGCCAACAATATTATAACTACGGCGGCGCACATTGCGGCGATAATGTAAGCGATAATTACTATTATGTTTTCAATCTGCATTTTGTTCATCCTTTTCCTGATTAATGGTTTCAATCAGCCCGAATTTTGCGGAGGTGTATGCACGGACAGAATTCTGTATTGCGTAACCCACAAAGCTTATGCCTGACGCGCCCCAAAGGCTGTCTATTATAGCAATAGATAATTCCGAAACAGGGTTTTTATCAAACCAAGCTAAAACAAAGCTTGCAGACGTATATATAATTGAGATTATAATACACGCTGCAAGCCATATTTTAGAAAATTCGCGCTTCTTTTTGGTGCATTTTACAGGCTTTTTCTTTCGTGCGTTACCGGTTTCGATATTTATACGCACAATAATTTAACCCCCAAATACTAATTGAACTATCGCCATACCGAGTGCGCCTACGACTGCACTTATAAGCCCGGTGCCTACAAGCTCCCATTTTTTGGCAGGTTTTTGCTCTATCTCGGTAACCTTGCTTTCGATTTTGTTTAAATCCTCACGCATGTATTTAACCTCTTCAACAATACTGCGTATATTCTCGATAAGCGATTCCTGTTTATCCACGCGTTTATGTAAGGATTTTACCGAGCTTTCAACTGCGGTTATTCGTTCCCGTATTTCTACGTCGTTCTCGTCCATTTATATCACCCCCGCCGTGTAGCAATACACCTGTTATTATTCCGTTTCCTCCGCGGCAACTACCTCGCTGTTGGTACTGTCGCCGCCGTTGTCCTCCTCGGTTTCGGCGGAAACCTCACCGTCGGTACTGTCAATACCGTTTTCCTCGGAGGTTTCGGCAGGAGCCTCGCCGTCGCTGTTATCGTCTGCTGTGATGTCGCTATCTTCTGTTTCGACATTCATTACAGCAGTTTCGTCGGCTTCGGCGGATTCCTCGGTATCAAACATAGGCGGCTCCGGCTCGGGTTCAGGTTCGGGCATTTCCTCAAGCAGCTTTTCAAGCTCATTGAGTTTTGCACGCCATTCTTTACGGTCGGCAATCTTCTCTGCGAAAGGGGCGGTTTCCTCCCCGTTCATTAAAGCCTCGGTGACCTTTAATGCAACATAATCGCTGTCCTTAAGCAGGATTTTGAGTGCATTAATCTCCCCAATGATTTCCTCGCGTGTCATTGTTGTTTCGTTCATGGTTTTTTACCTCGTTTCTTTTTTATTGCCCATGGTTTATAGCCAAAAAGACTATAAAACAATTGGTCCATACTGTGGATTGAACGGTACGCATCGCGCGTTTTCATAGAACCGCGCCAAGACATATAGGATTGTGATACCTGCTCAAGGGCCATTTCTCCTTTGTCATACAGGCGCTTTTGTTTTTTAAGTTTTCGCCGCTCCCTGACTATTGCGCTATGGTCCGGCTTTTTAATAACCTTTCCTGTTTCGGTCAAAAAGTATTTAGTTTTCAAAAAGGTGAAACCGTGCGAAAGCTTAATGATTTGAGTTTTCTTAGGATTTACAATAATGCCCCATTTTTCGTATTCTTCAAAAAGCTTTTTCAGAAAATATCTTGCTTCCTCTTTGGTACGAAAAATGTCATAGCCGTCGTCCATATAACGGTTATAGTATTTATGGCGCCATTGGTCTTTAATCGTGTGGTCGATTTGATTTGGAAAAGCTATCGCAAATATCTGACTGTCCTCAGGTCCGATATACAGCCCGCGCCCTTTGTCGGCGTCAGATTTATATGGATTAGAGGAGTGGACAAATCTTTTTGCAAGAGCATTAAGCTTGTTATCTTTAATGTAACGGTCGATATGTAAGCATAATTTATCGTGAGGTATATTGCCGAAATAGTTCTTGAAATCTATCACTACAATATACCCCTCATTACTGCCCGTTTCATTGTAATATCTGTGTAGGTGAGTTTCGCACCTATCCGCAGAAAATGATACGCCTTTTCCTTTTAACGATGCGCCATTATCGTATATCAAATTGTGCGAAAGAATTGGAACGAGCGCGTTAGTGCATACAGAGCGCCTTAATACACGGTCAGAATAGTGCAGGCTATGAATATCGCGGCATTTACCGCGTTCAATTATCGAAAAGGAATAATATCCCTTGCACTTATACTTTCCGCTGTAAAGTTCTCTTGACTGCATAGCCGAATATTTAAGCATATTTGCCTCATATCGGGCAACTGAGGCTTTCCACAATACACCTCTGCGCGACTCTAAATGTGCCTGTAACAGCGCACCCGGACTTGCGACAACATCAAAATTATCATATTGTGCAATTGCCTCACGCCGTTTTTGTTCGCGTGCAGTTTTTCGGCGCCAATAACGGCCCTCGTGTCGTTCTTCAGATGTCATATAATTTATACCTCGCGGAGTGTTATTGTAGGGGCGCGTTGTGTTCTCCTTTGCGATAATAGCCATGTAAGCGGGTACTCGCCGGGGTTCCGTCCGGCTCTATCGCCTATCCCCGCCCATGCAAGCAGCGTCCGGCTAATCGCGTCAAGAAAAGCGCCGTTATATGACAAGCGGCGCTGTATATATTTACCCTTTTCGGGACGGTTATCCTCTCCTTCCGTAAATAAAAAATAACGAGCTTGATTTCAGCTATAAGCTTACTTTAAACTTGCAAGGCCGTTGGTATTTCGGAATCAGACGGGCGCGGCAATGTTGCCGTTGGAGGCGTTGTTGTTGTTGCAATTGCCGTTGTTGTTGACATTGCACCAATTCGAGGAGTTACCCGAATAAGGTGAGAGCAACCACCAATTGTTACGGCTGCCAAAGCAAAGAGTGCAGAGAATAACCACTGAAATATTTTATTGTTTTAGCAATTTGGTTTTGCGCTTGCACCCGCGTAAAAGTTCTTCCTCGCGGATCATCAAGGCGGTTATAAGCGCAATATGTTTATTGATGCGGATTTTATTATTATACCTCGCGTCGGTTTTATCGACTACAAGTAAGGTGTCTTTCCACAGGTCATTGACCGCACTTTGCAGTCGTAAATAAATCGGGTCGAGATAATCAATAGCCGCCTGAAATAAATCTTTGCGCTGTATAACTTGTTCGGGAGTGTATGCGTATATCTTATTTGCTTTCACATAAGTATCAATCATACACTGCATAAGGTTTATAATCGGGTAGGTATATATCATACGCTGCCGCTTCGGTATATTCTTTTCGTTCATGAGGAAAGAACGCAGTTCGTGTAGCAAGTCCTGACCTGTTTTGAAAAATTCCATATCAGATGTTTTTCTGAATCTTGCAAGAACATTACTCATATAGTTTTTACCTCCTGACCGCGCCCACAAGGGGCGCGGAACCTAAAAGATTTATACACGGAAGCAGACGGGCGCGGCAATGTAGCCGTCGGAGGCGTAGTAGGCGTTGCAACGGCCGTAGCTGGCGACATAGCACCAAATCGAGGAGTTACCCGAATAAGGTGAGAGCAACCACCAATTGTTACGGCTGCCGTTTCTGAACTTAAGACGGTTCATATTGCCCGCAAAAAGAGGATATTGTAAGCCTGAGCCGCCTGCCGAAAAGCCCTTACCGCCCCATATAGGAGTACCATACACCTCGCACTCGTCGGGGAGCCATAACTTACCGATATTCGCCCAGCCCCATTGATTATCGTCGGTAAGCAAGCCAGACGCACTATATCTTTTTGGCAGTAAAAACCTCTTTTCGATAATAACGTTTTTAAGCGCCTCGGGTAAGTAATAATATACGCCGTCTGCGGTATAATCAACATCAACCGTTTCAGGATTTACAGCAGTTCCGTTAGGCACACTGCCCGATAATGAGTTGAGATAAAGATAAAGGTCGGAAGCGAGCCACGGGTGATTTTGATTTGTGGTACCGTTGTTGTAGTTGACCTTATTTATGGGGTGCAGGGTAGGCCATAATTCTTTACATATAAAGTCGATATGCGAGCCTACAGTAGTATCACTGTAATACTTGTAGGTATTAATTCCCGCTATCTGCGCATTTAAGGTTACGCTGTTTGTGGTGGTAAAGGGGATATAATCTCCTACATGAATTCCTGTAAAATCCTCTGCGGATATACGAGCTTTTATCCAAGCCCACGGATTTCCGTTATAAGGAGCCGCCGCAATTTCATTCTCGAATTTTGCGGCAAGATTTTCACCCGCATAAACGCGGTCCTGTCCTGCTCCTAAAAGCGAGTGCTGTTCTCCGCCATTAATCGTCATACGATCAACATAAATAGCCATTTTTTAAACCTCCGTATTCTTAATATTTATGCTTAATAACCCGTTGCTTATTGTAGCTGATACGGGTAATTGTGATACAGGGATTTCCCCGTTATCGTTTAGACTTGCAACATATCCTGCTTGACCGATATTATCTTTTACAAGAATATCCTCCGCAGCTATGCCGCCGTTTGCTATGCCGCCGCCTGAGTTAAATACCGCAATTCTGCCCTCGGGGACGCCCGGCAACTTATCGACTTTACCGCTTATGTCAGGCCCGAGCGGAATCCATTGAGCTGTACCCTCGTATTCGCCCCACGCATATTCCGCACCGCTTATTTCTGTACCCTCTGCGCCTTTATACTTGACCGTGTATGTGTAACCGAGTTCTTTTTCCACATTATCAAGGTCTGCATAATAATCAACCTGTCCTATATACCGCATACCTTTAGGAAATGCGGCAATTATCGTGTTGACATAAGCCATAGCGCGTTTATACGCATTCTCTGCCATAACAATTGCGTATAAAACTGACTGCTGATCCATGATATAGCCTCCTTTCCTATTGCGCTACGAATTTCCCCGATTCGTCGGCAAGATAAACCTTGTTCGGGGAGTTGTTTACAACATACAGCATTGACATAGGCGCAAAAGTATCTTTTGCGGATAAGCCCTCGACATTGGAACCGTCCACGGGTAAAATAGCGGGTAACGTATCAGCCGCTATTATAACGCGTACAATTCGGTTTCCCTGCGGTCCTATGCTTACGACCTCAACGGGTGCTGCGAGTTTCATAATAAATCTTCCTTTCTTGTTTATTCCTCATCAAGCTCCTGCAATTCGATAAAGCCGCTTAATAAATCAAGGTCCTTATAGGAAAGCTTGATATTTTCTGTTGTAGGTATTGATATTACGGGAATATCTTCCTCCGTATCAACATCAAGTACCTCATTCAGCCTTTTGACGAACTCGGTTAAGTTTTCGTCCTTAACTTTCCATTCCCCCCCGCTTATTTCCTGACCTAATTCCTGTATGAGCTTGTTGCGGTTTTCGTCAATAAACTTTAACTCCTTATTTACCTTTGAGAGCATTTTGCTTACTCTGTAAAGATATTTAGGGGAAAGTTCGCACCCTGCCAACTTATCAAGTGCAGGTCTTGCTTGTAAGATTACTCCTAATTTCATATTGTGTAGCCTCCTTAGTTGGTCATAAGACCGAGATGTATTAATATGTTTGCTAATTTTGATACGGCAGCCGTAACATTAGAACTGCTTATAGAAGAATATCCAAAAGATTCACGAGAGCGCGGGGAATGCCCGAAAAATCCTATAGAACTATAACTTGAACCGATTGTTGCATTTCCGCTTACTGATAAATTACCCGAGGAGTAAATATTGCCTGAGTATAATGAGAGGGAGCCGAAATCAACGCTGGATCTTGATAACGAATAGCTGCCGCCGCCAAAATACAATGTGTTTGCAGTAACACCCCCCGAAACGCTAAGGGAAGATAAACCGCTGATTGATGATGTGGAAATACTATTAACGCTCAATGTGGTAGCGTTTATTGTTGACGCTGAAACAGTAGTGACGTTAAGAGTTTTTATGTATGCGGCTGTCCACCAATAGTAATACTCGCCAAGCGACCACCCGGAGTCATTAACGTTAGGGCTAAAGGATTTGCTGTTAAAGTTCACAGCTATGCCTGTTGTACCGTTGTAATCATATCCCATATAAATGGTTGCCGAAGAAAACAAATGGATATGGCTGAAACATAGACTTGATACACCGTCACCGCCGATATACAACGTACTAAGATAAGACCCAGTAATAACCGGATATGACGCATCTCCGACTTTTGTATATAGTGTATACATTTTTATATTCGACGCATCAATTAAATCTGCGCGGATAGTACCGGAGGTTATATTTGACGCATTTAAATTGGTGACATTAACCATAGATGCGTCAATTGTACCTGTTTTGATATTATCCCCATTTATAGTAGTGCTCCCCGCGGTAGAAAGAGAGTCGAATGTAACCATACCTGAAAACTTTATCGTCTTGCTCGATAACTCTGTACCGTTTGCAGATAGGGTTAAAACCGAGGATTCCTCGCCGTTTTTTACCGAAAGGGAAATGCCATTAATTGCATTTGTCGTTATCTCCGCCGCTTGTTCGGCAGTCGTACCCGTGATTACTCCGTGGGATAGCACAACACCGTCGCTTGACAGTTCAATAGTTGATACTAAATTTTGCCCTTTTTGTTTTGTATCAACCAATATTTCAAGACCGTCAATAGTGTGCTGTATGGCAGAGGTAATTTTATTTTCGGTTTCCTCGGTAGTAGAATAATCGGTTAGGTCAATTCTGTTTGCGGATATTGTACCCGTCTTTATATTATCTCCGTTGATTATCGTTGCACCTGATGTAGATAGGTCATTAAAAGTAACCATACCAATTATGTCAACATCTGCGGTAATGGTATATTTACCTGTTGTAGTGTTGAAATATATACGGTCAACCCAGCCCGATTCCTCGTCGTATGACTGCATAGAGAACGTGGAGGCGTTTGCGGTAAGCCGGGCAGTTATAAGGTCATTTACAACAAGTTCGCTTACAAAGCCCTCCGAGCGCGTTATGCGGTTGCCGAAATAAGTCTGATTAGTCTTAAGGGTGCGCTTTAAGCTTAAATCCCGCGGAGATATGAAAGGATATTCTTCTTCCGTTTCCTCCTCTGCGCCCGCTGATATATTGCAGGTGCAGCTTACGGTACAATTCATCACAATGGTTTGCAGTACAACGGTATGTAAAGTACCGTCCCGCGCATTAAATGAGATTGTGTCGCCCAATTCCAAGCAGGGATTGAGATATGCGGTTTGCAGGTCATACGGCTCATAAACAGCCCCGTACAGCACCGATTGATTTGGTATGTTAAGGTTTCCG
>JBJEOD010000275.1:0-1786 GCA_051880535.1 Acutalibacteraceae bacterium
TATTCACCTGGATTAAGTACGGCAAGCCCGATGTTTCAATGTGCCTTAACGCTTCGCTTGCAGGTCTTGTAGCTATAACCGCTCCCTGCGACGTTACAGACGCTCTGGGCGCTGCGATAATCGGCGCGGTTGCAGGACTTCTTGTAGTATTCGGCGTATGGTTCCTTGACCACAAGCTCCACATCGACGACCCTGTCGGCGCGGTTGCGGTTCACTGCCTAAACGGTATCTGGGGTACAATCGCGGTAGGTCTCTTCGCTACCGACACAGCCCCCGGTTATTCAATTGCCAACGCTTCTGGCAAAACCCTTACAGGTCTTTTCTACGGCGGCGGCTTCGAGCTCTTGGGATTACAGCTTACAGGCTTTGTCACGGTTGCTCTCTGGACTGCGGTTACAATCACTATTACCTTCTTAATCATCAAGGCTATCGTAGGACTTCGCGTCAGCCGTGAAGAAGAAATCGAAGGTCTTGACGCTACCGAGCACGGGCTTCCGAGCGCTTACGCAGGCTTTGCAATGCTCCCCGAGTACATAGACGAGGACGAGGCTCCCGTTGCGGTTACAGGCGACGTACCTGTTGCGGAGGCTGTTGAGGTTAAGGAAATGCCCAAGGTTGCGGCGGACGTTAGAGCCGCAAGCGGTGAAAAAATCACCAAGGTTGAGGTTGTATGCAAGGAATCCAAGCTCGAAAGCCTTAAGAACGCTATGGTCGGCATAGGCATTACGGGTATGACCGTAACCCACGTTTTAGGCTGCGGCGTACAGAAGGGCAAGCCCGAGTATTACAGAGGCGTTGAGCTTGAAGCTTCCCTCTTACCTAAGATTCAGGTTGACATAGTAGTCTGCAAGGTTCCCGTATCTCAGGTTGTAGAGACCGCTAAAAAGGTTCTTTACACAGGTCATATCGGCGACGGTAAGATATTCGTTTACGATGTTGAAAATGTTGTAAAGGTACGCACGGGCGAAGAGGGCTATGACGCTCTTCAGGATGTTGAACAGTTTTAACATTACTTAACCTCCCTATTATATATTGCAAAAGCTTCCCTTAAACGGGAAGCCTTTGCGCATTTAAAAAAACATTACTTTTAATTGAAATGAGGAAACTTTTATGTGTTCTATTATGGGCTATATCGGGAGCAGACTAACCGAAGACGATTTTAAGCTGGGCTTTGAGAGGACCGTTTCGCGCGGACCTGATATGTCAAGGATTGTAAAGCTTAATAACGGTCTGCTCGGATTCCACCGTCTTGCGATAATGGGGCTTACCGACAAGGGTATGCAGCCCTTCACATATAAGAATAATATGCTCGTCTGCAACGGTGAAATCTACGGTTTCAGACCCATAAAGGACGAGCTGATAAAAAAGGGCTACACATTTGAGAGCGATTCCGACTGCGAAATACTGCTCCCGCTTTATGAGCAGTACGGAATAGGAATGTTCAGTATGCTGGACGCGGAGTTTGCGCTTATTATATATGACGGAGAAACAAAGGACTTTATCGCCGCCCGCGACCCGATAGGCATACGTCCGCTTTACTATGGCTATGATAAGGACGGCGGCATACTATTTGCCTCCGAGCCTAAAAACCTTGTGGGTCTTGCCGATAAGATTATGCCCTTCCCGCCCGGACACTACTATAAGGACGGCAGATTCTACTGCTACAACGATATTGCCGCGGTGGACGAGGTTTGCTATGACGATTTGGAAACCGTGTGCAAGAACATTCACGATAAGTTAGCGGCGGGCGTTGAAAAGCGGCTTGACGCCGACACCCCCGTAGGCT
>JBJEOD010000276.1:0-7888 GCA_051880535.1 Acutalibacteraceae bacterium
AGCGCTTACTTGGTTAAGCTTTTCGGGGAAAAGAGGCTTTATATCTACGTTTGTTATATCCTTTCCTGTGGGGTTAATTCTCATTCCCGCAAGGTAGGTGTAGAACCAGGCAGAAACATCGCCCCAGAAGTGGTGGTTAAGGGATAAAACAGGACCGTTTTCAGGGTGAAAAGCCTCCCAAAGAGTAGTTGCCCCACGCTTTACCCAGTTGCCGTAGGAGGGATAATCAGGACGGACTATCATATTGTAGGCCAAATCAACCTCGCCGTTCTCTGCGAGCACGCGGTAGATTACTCTGCCGCCCAATACTCCGGTATTGAAATGACCGTCAGCCTCATCTATATATTTAAGCAAAAGCTCAAACG
Organism: Acutalibacteraceae bacterium; assembly: GCA_051880535.1. Lineage (GTDB taxonomy): Bacteria > Bacillota > Clostridia > Oscillospirales > Acutalibacteraceae > UBA737. The sequence goes on from JBJEOD010000276.1 coordinate 366, forward strand.
CTTTCGGTTTTTCTTCTTCGGTAAGCATACCGTAAAATATTGCCATAGCCTGACCTGTCTGAGTATTTCCCTTGACGGCGCCGCTTTCTTTATCCAAAAGCTTTTCCCTGAAAGCGGTCTTTACCCTTTGAGCTAATGCCAGTGCAAACTGCCTTTGCGACTCCTGCTTAAGAACCTCATAAACAAATGCCGCTTTGATTGCTATATCATAGGTGAGAATAGTATCGGTCACGACAAGGGGAGTTTCAAATTCGTGCTCCTTTACTCCAGGCGGGCACCAATCTCCCAGGCCTATTGCTATAAGGCCCTTTTCATCAAGCCTTGAAAGCAGATAATTAAGATAACGCATAAGCGGCATTGAAAGCTCTTCAAGGATTTCCCTGTCTCCGCGGTAAACGTAAGTATAATACGGAAGATTTACAATTACGTTATCCCAGGCAGGACCGTTGCCCCAATGGTAGCCCCAACCGCTTGTAGGCACTATGCCCGGCAGTTGTCCTTTATCGTTCAGCGCCTTATAAATATTCCGCATCCATTCCTTGTAGCATTTTTCGGGATACAGATTGAACAGCATCTGCTCAGCAGAAAGGGAGGCATCGGCTGTCCAGCCATTCTTTTCCCTGTGCGGACAATCAGTCGGGAAATATATAAAGTTTGAAATATCCGACCTAAGCGTAATCTCTTGAATTTTATTAATAATTTCATCTGAACAGGTAAATTTTCCTGCGCTTTCTTTAAGCGAGCTCATTTTAAGATATGTAAGTAAATCCTCTGTTGCCTGCTCCTCGGTTATTCCCACGATATAAACATATCTGAAACCGTTGTAAATAAAGCTGGGAGTATGAGTCTGAACGCCCTCCTTGCATATATATTCACTTTTTTGAACGAATTCTCTTTGCAAATCGGTTTGATGCCAAAATCTGATATTATCACGGCTGAAAATACCGTTATCCAGCCATTCACCGTAATATAAAGTTATTATCTGACCTGCTTGAGCATTAATTGAAATTCTGCAAACACCGGCATTATTTTCCCCAAAATCATAAAGCCAACCATCTAAATGCCTGGATACATTAATCGGCTTTAATTCTTCGTAAAAACGGACAGGAGCGGCTGTACAAAGCCTTTTCTCTCCACTTGGTGAAGATACCTTTATTGCACTTTTAAAGGAGCTGTCGTCAAAATCAGGAGAATGAAAATCCCCGATTTCAAGCCTTGCATCGTAATATTCGCCGCAACGGTAATCGTCAAACAATATCGGAGAATCGCACACCTTAAAGCTCTCATCACTTTCAAGCTCAGTCAAAATACCGTCAGCATCTGTCATACTGAGTCTGAAGGCAAATTTAGGCGCACTTCTCCAGGGAGCCTTATCAAACTCCCAGGCGGCACCTCCAGGATTATTTTGTAATCCGTTTCCGAGCAATACTGCTACAACATTTTCGCCCTCGTTGATATAATCGCTTACATCATAGCTGTCATAATAAACTATGTCGTCCGTATTGCTGATATAGGGTGCAAGCTCTCCTTTTGTAATATCCTTACCGTTGATAAACAGCTTATAGAATCCGACTGCTCCGATAAGTACTTTTGCATTGACGATTTTCGGAGCACGGAATTTTTTTCTGAAAAACGGCGATGCCGCAAAATGCTCAATATCCGCATATTCATATCCTGCAGCAATAAAAGAATTCGGATAATTCATAATAATACCATTCCTTTTTGATTATTTTATCAAGAGCTGTATTTTCTCATATATTCAATTATCAGCTTTTAATTAAAATATATTAAAAGACATTTTGTCTCCTTATTTACTCATTCACTGCAAAACATACTTTAGAAAGCTTATTAAGCACAAATTTATATGTTTTTCATTCATTTTGATTGATTCCCTTGAAAATATAATTATTATGTATTTGTTTTTTCAATAGTAAATATTCACTCTTGAAAAGATATACTATTGCGTGTATAATATCAATATACAAAAGTTATGTCTTATCAAGGTGATTATTTATGTATTATTTTTCTTATGGAAGAGATGTCGTTGATGAAATGAAGGAAAATTCTATTTACCTTCAAATATCATACGGGCAAAACATTTTGGATTCTCCGCCGCACCGACATGATTTTTACGAATTTATTTACGTAATTCATTCTTCCTGTGTGCACGTTGTCAATGAGATAGAATCGATTTTTTCCGAAGGCGAAATGATAGTTCTCCGTCCGGGCGATACCCACTATTTCAAAAGCCAGACCAAGGATACTTCACTTCTCACCATTTCGGTCACCTGTGAGAAGTTCCAGAAATTCATCACCCCTTACAATGCAAAAGATGTTTTTTTTAAGCAACCGCATCCCATAAGAATGACATTGAATATGACCGAACGATTATATATTGAAAATAATCTTATACCGCCGATGTCACGTTTTATCGAATTTAAAAAGCAGCATACCGATACCGTATTATGTGTCTTAATTTCAATAATGTTTTTAAAGACAAGTCCTTACAACAGTGAAAAGCCGGTTGAAAACTCATTTTCACAGCTTATGATTCAAATGAATCAGCCCGATAACATAAAGAAAGGTATGGATGCGTTATTTGAATTAACTAACCTGAGCTCCTCAAGCCTTTACCGCCTATTCAAAAACAAGCTTAAAATCACACCTATTGAATTTGTAACAAAGCAACGAATGCAATATGCCTATGATTTAATTTCGTACTCAAACCAATCGCTTGAGGACATATGTGAACAGATAGGCTACCAAAGTTTCAGCCACTTTGTTTTGCAATTTCAAAAGACTTATAAAAAAACACCGTCTGCAGTCAGAAAAGAAGCGTTAGATAATATCTTATAAAAAAAGGGGGTCTTATTCATTAAGGCCTCTTTTGTTTTTTGCCGCAGACATCAAATAACAACCAAGCCTCTTAATAAAGCTGTAAAGTCTTTACCAAACGGCAATACATTGTTGTATTGCCGTTTGGTATTGAATAATCTTAATCAGATATTAAGTTTAATTTCACCGTCTCCGGGAATTATAATTATATTTCCGTTCTTCGACTGTTCTGAAATTTCACCTACTGTTAAACTTAGAGCATACGAATAGCCGTTGTGGGAATAATGTATAGCTTTTTTATCCCAGCTTATTATATTGGAATTCCAAGCATCAATAGAATCCCCGCTCTTAGACATCAATGCTTCGTCGCCCTTTGAATACTTAAATATCCATGCAACTTCCTTGGGGGAAGTAATTGTAATACAATCATTAAAATGTATCAGCACGTTGCCGCAGGCGGTTTCAAGCTTAATATCAAGGGCATTATCATCAGTTCGTGTTGTGTCAATCTGCTCAAACTTAAGGGGAACTTCACCTTCAAGCTTCACGGGATAAATCCCGCAACGGGTAAACAGATCGCTCCACAAAAAGCCGTCTACCATCGGCAAATTATCGTAAATCACCGAATTATTCAAGCATTTATTTTCAATATAGCGTTCCGGATATTTTTCGTCAAACGAGTATATATCACGAATCCAAAAATATTTATCCTGAACATAAAGGTTGGCACGATAGCCTGCAGTCTGATACCAGTAGGATTTTCTGCCGTCAAAAAGGCTGTCACTTTGTGCAACCGAAATAACAGGAGGAGTTGATTTATAAGCTTCCTTATACCATTCCCCTGTCTCCGAAAGCTTTTCAACAGAAATCTGACCGTCTTTTGACATCTGATTGATAAGCTCAATCTGCATTTTATAGCCTTCGCCCATATCGTCCCAGCCGAAGCTGTTCTCCTGCCCGATTTGAACATACGTAAAGGGTGAATTAAGCTCATCCTGCTGTGTTTTTAAAAACCAATCTGCCCATTTTTTATTCCCACCGTAAAATCTTGAAACAGGCTCCATAGTTTGCTGATGCCACATAAAGTTAGGATAACCCATTTGCTCTATCAGATAGGTATGGTCATAATTATAAATTATATCCTCACCCAACATTCTGAAGACAGGAACATCAATCTGCTCCTCTGCGGTAGAAGCAGGGGCGAACATATTGTTCCGTGAAGGATAGTATATCGGTTGTGTACCGCCCCACAGGGTATATCCGTCTATTCCAACCTGTTCGCGGCATATACAACACGCTTTAATTCCGTATTTCCTGTAAATATAATCAACCGAAAGCACATCAATATGCCAGCTACCGATTGAAGCAGGAAAAAATCCCCAAATATCAAAGAACTTTTTAAAATAAATATCTATCATATCGAATCTTTCCTGCGGTGTATATCCGCATAAAAATCCGACATTGCAGTACCAATCCCAAGTATAGTTTTCTCTTCCACGCCACTTAATTCCTGCGGCCTCAACAAGTTGTTTAGGAGTTTCAAGCCAAGCTCCGATTTCAATCAATTCACCTGTGTCATCCTTTAAAAGGTCGATAAACCGATTATCAATCAACGCATCATACTGTAAAAGAAAGGTTGTTTTAAGTCCGTATTGCTTTGAAAGGCGCAATTGCTCATATGGGGGCTTAAGCATATAATCTATATCATTAAGATTGTTAGCCCCGCGAAGAAAATTAATTATATTACATTTATGGATAGAATTCATCAGCTACACCTTATCAATTGGCAATGTAATTACCCTTTCCTACAACCGCCTCTATTGCGGCAACATACTGGGGATAAAGCTCATCAATAACCTTTGAAATATCCTCACCGCCGCCGATGCGCTTTATTAAGGTTTCGTGTAAATCAAGGGTTCTGGTTCCGCCTGTAGTATATGCTCCGTGTCGTCCGGGCACGGTGTTTCCGGCAAGAAGCTTATTGATTAATGCCTTATGCTCATCGGTCATTTCGTTTTTACCCTTAACCTTCGGATTATAGGTAGCAACAAAATCAGCCCAAAGTACTGCAACGCGTGCATCAGAACCGGTACCTGCACAAACGCCTACTAACCAACCTGTAGGATAAGCTTTTTCAGTGTTTTCGGCCGGCAGAGGAATCGGAACAATACCGAGATTATTGCGATCCTTTTTAAATGCACCGCTGCCGGAAACTACCGTAACAACCTCTGTATATTTTGAAGATTCCTGTACATACATATAGTTTCTGCCCTCAGCAAATGCAGAGTTACCGACAGAAGAATCATATTTAGGAGCAATAGCATTATTTCCGGAATACATTTTCTGTATTAACTGCAGAGATTTCTTTACAGCGGAAGAGCGCAGATTAAGCTTTGCCTTTTGATTTTCGGTTGTAATATTTGCTACACCGTAAATCGTGAAATTTTCATACATCGAATTAATGAAATAAACATTCTGCTTGGAATCGGTTACTTCGCCGCCCATTTCGAAAATTTTATCCCAAGTCCATTTTCCCTTATTATAAAGCTCCATCGGGTCTTCAAGTCCGCTTTCCTCGAAAAGCAACTTGTTATAATAGAAAATATACGGATAAGCGGATGCCGAATTACAAACACCGTACAGCTTTCCGTTCCATTTGAACATATTTGTCTTTTTAGAATCAAGATTACTGCTGTTAACCTCTTTTACGGCCGCAGTTAAATCTTCATATATGCCTGCAATCGGTCCTGTCGGGAACATTGAGCCGTGCATAAAGCATATATCATATGATTTACCTGAAGACATACGCTGTGAAACCTGCTGATTATAGCTTTCAAAATCCAGACGGGCCGTTTCTATTTTACAATTATATGTTTTTTCAAAGGCCGAAACTGTGGCATTAAAGGATGTAGTATAATACTGCGGTTCGTTTGTTATTGCCATAGTAAAGGTTTTACCCTTGAAATCGAAGTTCTTTTTGGTTTGAGCGGAACCCGAAGAAGTCTGTGAGCCGCCAGAAGCCTGAGAACCGCCGCCGGTTGTTCCGCTCTGACCTGAGCTGTTTGTCGAACCGGATGTGGTGTTTTCTCCGTCTTCACTCCCCGAAGCGGTATCAGCATCATTTGTGCCGGTTCCGTCATCCTGAGCATCGTCAATATAATATGTGCTTGAAATTTCCGTAACGTTTTTTGTGCAGCCTGAAAACAGTCCCGTTACCATTAAAAGCACCATTAAACAAGAAATAATTTTTTTCATTTTAATCTCCGTTCTGCCGTGTCAATCGGCTTAAAAGTTAAAAAGCAGAATAAAACGTTGAATTTTAAAGCGAAAGGCATTCCGCAATCTTTTTTAAGTGATTGCGGAATGCAATGCCTTGTTATGCTCAAAGCGTTGGGCATTATTCTTTGCGCTTTTTATGTTTTTTGATTAAAAATACAATCAGCACCGTTGCTCCTGCAACCGCCACAGCCGCCGCAACTGCAATGATGATAATGACGGTGTAATTGTATGAAGTAATATACCGCTTAACTACACTTTTCTTCAACTTTTTAGGCTTTTCAGAGGCTTCTGTATTTTCCTCTTCCTCATCAAATGATTCCTCAAAGTCAAGATTTTCTACATAATCTTCTGTGTAATTTGGTTTGTTTTCTTCATCCTGCGGCAAGGAATCGTTTTTCTCCTCGTCATTACTTAAGATAAACTCACCTACAGCAACGCTTATCTCGGATAAATCATAAATTTCGATAACATAAAAACCGTCTTCAATTTCAAACTCAGCCATATCGTATAAACCGTCTTTTCCTGTGAAAGCGAATAAATCCGCATCATTATCCACAAGCGAAATAGGAATATACAGCATTAACTGACGTCCTCCTATATCGGTGATTATTTCATCATCGAAATTCATAAGATATATATCAAAGATGTCGCTCACAAATCCAAAGCTGTTCTTTTTCATATATGTCTTTTCATCATCCGTGGGAGTGCGCTTGGAAACGCTTATGTGCTGTACTGAATCAAAAACATCATTGTCCGACAAAGCTGTAATATCCGCCCTGATACCGTATTCCGAATCGGTAAAGGAAGCAACCACGCCGCTTTCATCTACAGTTCCCGCTATTGCATACCCGTTTATCTGAATTGTATCAATAACAGCTAATATCTTGTCGCTGTAGTATGGGTGGTCGGCCTCTAAAATCTCAATTCTCACATAACGTGCAAGCTTCGGGAGCATATCATACCGATACATTCCCTCCTCATTGTCAACACGCTCTGTAAATACCTTCTGCGGGGTTGAATTCTTGCCGAAAATGGATACATCATCATCTCCGAAATAGAAATTAACCTTAGTGGGCCAATATTCTACATTTCCGCCTGCCTTCATAAGAATCTGGTCTATTGCGGTCATTGCCTGTAAATCAATCAACAAATTCAGCGATATTTTGTTGTTTTCTCCGTTATACAGGTCTGCAACAGTATTGGCTTCCGCGTCAAAGGCACGGGATAAGGGATAGCCGTAATAAGCCCAGTTGGAGTTTATAAATTTATTCGCGTTTTCGTTGGTTATGCGACGTTGCCAATTGGTCTTATTTTCAAGGTATATTGTTGTATTGTTCTCGGCACTCTCCGCTAAATTTATGTAATCAAACTCGGCATCGTTCCAGCCTATCGCCTCAAGCTCTGTAGGG
>JBJEOD010000277.1:0-1784 GCA_051880535.1 Acutalibacteraceae bacterium
AAGCTTAATCTGTTCAAGCACCTTATCGTCGCGTTCAAAGATTTTAATAGCATACCAGCGTTGCTGCTCCTCAGGCAGATTATGTACCGCCGCCTCCTCAATATGGGCAAGAGCGTGCTCCACAGTGCCCGAGAAGGTGTGCATTGGAACGGTTTTGCCGTTTCTTGCCGCGCCGATTGCGGTTTCCGCCGCCTCCATAATACCTGTGCCTTTCAAAGCAGAGATTTCCACCACCTTACAGCCAAGCTCACGGGAGAGCTGCTCGGTGTCTATTTTGTCGCCGTTTTTCCTCACCACGTCCATCATATTGATTGCGACGACAACAGGAATACCGAGCTCAGTAAGCTGTGTGGTAAGATAGAGGTTTCTTTCAAGATTGGTGCCGTCGATGATGTTGAGAATCGCGTCGGGGCGCTCGGTGATAAGATAATTCCGCGCCACAACCTCCTCCAATGTGTACGGAGAGAGGGAGTAAATACCCGGCAGATCGGTAATTATAACATCATCGTGCTTTTTTAATTTTCCCTCCTTTTTCTCAACCGTAACACCGGGCCAGTTTCCGACAAATTGGTTAGAGCCTGTAAGCGCGTTAAAAAGGGTCGTTTTGCCGCAGTTAGGGTTACCCGCAAGGGCAATTCGCAAATCCATAAGTCATTTCCTCACTTTCTCGGTTAGCTCTTGCTAACCGAAGCTTTAAAAAAATAGGGGGATTATTTCCCCTTTGTGTATATTTTTTACTCTGTTTCTATCATTTCCGCGTCTGCTTTGCGAATCGAAAGCTCATACCCGCGGACGGTTACCTCTATCGGGTCCCCGAGCGGGGCTACCTTGCGGATATGCACCTGAGCGCCCTTGGTCAGCCCCATATCCATAATGCGGCGCTTGACAGCTCCCTCGCCGTGAAGCTTTACAACCTTGACAGTATCGCCGACCTTTGCCTGCTTAAGCGTTTTCATAACGGTTCTCCTCCTTGTAATATGTATTTAAGTTGAACTGCCGCAAAGGATCATATCATAATCCTCTGCGCCATTTCCCGACTGACGGCAATTCGGGATTCCTTGACATTCACAATAACATTTCCGCCTATGGTGTTGATTATCGTGACCGCCCCTCCCACAACAAAACCGAGATTTTCAAGATGTGCCTTGACCTCCTGTTTACCGCTGATTTTTTTGATAATGTTTTCTTCTCCGATTTCTGCCAGTATAAGCGGCATCATATTATATTACCTCTTTTTTAGAATTAGCATATGCTAACTCTGTGACCTAAGTATGGGTTAGCCTTGGCTAACCTGATAATATTATATATCTGACGAGCCCTTTTGTCAATAGATTTTTCAGGTTTTTTCGACCAAAATAAAGTTTTGGCGTATAAGCCATTTGCTTAGGCTTTTACCAACCGCTATATTATGAAGCTTGCACAGTCTGCCGATGAAAACGAAAATCCGCCCTCTTACGAGAACGGATTTTGTTTGGCGCGCTGAAAGGGACTCGAACCCCCGACCCTCTGCTTAGAAGGCAGATGCTCTATCCAGCTGAGCTATCAGCGCAATTGCTGTAACAAATGAGATTATAACATATAACAAGAAAATAATCAAGCATATTTTTAGATTTTTTTGTAAAAGTTTTTAATGCAAAAACACTTGACAAAAGAGCAAAAATGTTATATTATCTATAATATGCCGCTGTGGTGGAATAGGCAGACACAAGGGACTTAAAATCCCTCGGTAGCGATACCGTGCCGGTTCGAGTCCGGCCAGCGGCACCAAAGGGGCTGTCGCGTTA
>JBJEOD010000278.1:0-7873 GCA_051880535.1 Acutalibacteraceae bacterium
GAGCCTTTTCCTGCCTTAACGACGGTCAGTTTTATGAGCCTGTCGCGGACAGCGCCTACAGCGCCGCGCGCGACGCGATAAACGGTCTTGACCCGAGCGGCGGAGCAATTTATTACTATAATCCAAACACCGCCACAAGCAAATGGATTTTCTCCCGCCCCGTTATAACCACAATCGGAAACCACAGATTTTGCAGTTGAGATATAAAAACCACAGGGCGGGGCAATCTTCTGCTGTATAATAAGGAGTTAATATTTGGAAAATTTCTGTATCCGCGGAAGCTTACTGTATATTTTCATTTTTATCAAACAAAAAATTTTTATTTTATATCTACAGTAGATAATAAATATCTTCTCTATCCAATATTATATCATATTTTATTATAAAATCAATAGTAATGATATTAATTATCTTGATTTGATAATATTGAAGGTGTAATAATGGCGAGAAATATGTTTTTGATTAAAGGCAATATTTGTTCCGAGCGTGTAAGGCTCGGCAGAGCTTTACAGAAACCGCCGATAACGCAAGAGGAGCTTGCAAGGAAAATACAGTTTATGGGTATGGAAATGACCCCGTTAATCGTATCGAGAATTGAGAAAAATCAGCGGCATGTCTGTGATGCGGAGTTAAGAATAATTGCAAAAGCTCTTAATGTATCATTGGATTGGCTTTGCGGTGACAGCAATGAAATTAAACTTTAATTCAGAGGGTAAGCTTTTTAAGGCGGTATTTTATGCTTAATGAGAAAATTCGTGAAATCCGTACAGCTAAAAAAATGAGTCAGGTTGAATTGGCAAATATTTTAGGTGTTACAAAGCAAAGCGTATCAAATTGGGAAAACGATAATATTCAGCCTTCAATTGAGATGCTTGCAAAGCTTGCGAAAGCATTGTCTGTTTCAACCGATTATCTTCTCGGAATCGACGAAAGGAGATATTTAGACGTAACGGGTCTTTCTGAAAGCGAAGCCCAACATATTCAATTATTAATTGAAGATATAAAAAATCGGAAGGGCTGAAAAATAACAACAGTTGCAAAACGCGCGCAAAAATGGTAAAATACTCCCTGTAACAAAATGCGGGAGTGAAGTATATGCAGCTTAAAATTCAGAACGGCGCGGTCGAGCTTTCGGGCGAGCCGATTTTAAGCGCTGTTAATATAGAAATAAACGACACGAGCAAAATCGCGGTTGTCGGGCGCAACGGATGCGGAAAAACCACCCTGTTAAAGCTTATTTCGGGGGAGTACAGCCTCGCAAAAAGGGAGAGCGACGGGGATAGCTTTATCGCGGTCTCGGGCAAGCCTGTAATAGGCGTGCTGTCGCAGATGACCTTTGATGATGAGAGCGTTACGCTTGTGGGCGAAATCCGCAAGGCGTATTCTGATATAATAGAGCTTAAAGCTGAGCTTGACAGGGCGCAGGAGAAGATGGAAGCCGACCAGAGCGAGGAAAATATAAAGAGCTATACGGCTTTGCTTGATATTTTTACCAACCGCGGCGGCTTTTATTTTGAGCGGGAGTACGAGGCGGCGATAAAGCGTTTCGGCTTTACGGACGAGCAGAAAAACCGCCCGCTTTCGGAATTTTCGGGCGGACAGCGCACTAAAATTGCCTTTATAAAGCTTTTGCTATCAAAGCCCGATATTCTGCTTTTGGACGAGCCGACAAACCACCTTGACATTGAGGCGGTCGAGTGGCTTGAGGAATACCTGAAATCCTACAAAAAAGCCTTTGTCGTGGTATCGCACGACCGAATGTTTCTTGATAATGTTGTCGATACCGTTTACGAGATTGAGTACGGCAAGACCTATAAATATGCGGGAAATTACACGCAGTTCACCCTGCTTAAAAAGGAAAGGCGGGAGCAGCAGGCAAAGGAGTACGAAGCACAGAAAAAGGAGATTGCAAGGCTTACAGAGCTTGTTGAAAAGTTTCGCTATAAGCCGACAAAGGCGTCTATGGCGCAGTCAAAGCTAAAACAACTTGAACGTATGAAACCCGTTGAGGCGCCGTTAGCCTATGATATGCGCACCTTCCACGCTGATTTTGAACCCGAGGACATTGGTGTAAAGGATGTTTTATCGGTAAAAAGCCTTGAAATCGGGTATACCACGGCGTTCTCTGTTATCGACCTTGAAATGCACAGGGGCGACCGAGTGGGTATTATCGGCGGCAACGGGCTTGGAAAGTCTACCTTTATTAAAACCTTGATAGGCGCGGTAAAGCCGCTTTCGGGGGAGTTTAAATTCGGACCGAGGGTGAGTATCGGCTATTTCGACCAGCAGATGGCGCTCTATTCAAGCCCAGACACGGTGCTTAACGATTTTTTAAAGGCATTTCCGTCTATGACCGATTTTGAGGCGCGGAGCGCCTTGGGTGCCTTTCTGTTTAGCGGCGAGGACGTGTTTAAAACGGTGGATATGCTCTCGGGCGGGGAGCGGGTAAGGCTTGCGCTCTGCAAGATTTTCAAGAAAAGACCGAATTTCTTAATTCTGGACGAGCCGACCAACCATATGGATATTGTCGGCAAGGAAACGCTTGAGGAAATGCTTTCCCGATTTTCGGGAACGGTGCTTTTTGTTTCGCACGACCGCTATTTTATCCGCAAGATTTCTAACAACTTGCTTTCCTTTGAAACCGACGGGGTTAAATACTACCCCTACGGCTACGGGCAGTATTTGGATAACAAAAAAACACCGTCCGCCGAGCAAAAAAAGGCGGAACAGCCGATAAAGCAGAAAAAAACCTATACGACCCCCGCAAAGGAACGCTCGAAATATGAGCGGGCGATTGCAAAAGCGGAGGAGAAAATATCTCTCCTTGAAGAAAAAATCGGCGGGGTAAGGGAGGAGCTTGCTTTTCCCGAAAACCAATCTGATTATATGAAGCTTTCGGAGCTTCAGGCGGAAATAGAAGCCCTCGAAACCGAGCTTGATACCGTTATGAACGAATGGGAGAAACTCAGCGACGAATATGCGGCTTTGCTAACAAAGCAAAATAATTAAATTATAATGACAAATTATAGGACTTGATTTTATTCTGCATCGGTGCTATAATTGTTGAGACTTTTGCGCGGGACGATGTGGGCATCGTCCCAACATTTTGCAAATTAAAAAGGGGTTCAAAAATGCTTTTTAATATAATGCCCGCCCTTGCAAGCGTTACCGAGACCGTGGGCGGCTGGTATCCCTCCTTAAAGGTGATATACGGCGTAATCGGCACGGTTTTTTCGGTTATGTTAGCCTACAGGACGGTATACCGCATAATCGGACTGTTTTTTACAAGAAAATTCAAGCCCGCGAAAAATCAGCACAAGTACGCCGTTGTAATCGCGGCGCGCAACGAGGAAAAGGTTATCGGAAATCTGCTTGACAGTATTGCAAAGCAGGACTATCCCAAAGAGCTTGTCACGGTGTTTGTGGTGGCGGATAACTGCACCGACAAAACCGCCGAAGCGGCAAGAAATCACGGGGCGATATGCTATGAGCGGTTTGATAACGAGCACAGGACAAAGGGATTTGCGCTTCAATTCCTTTTTAAGCGTATTGAGGAGGACTACGGCAGGGAAAGCTTTGAGGGCTATTTTGTCTTTGACGCGGATAATCTGCTTAAATCCGATTATATCTCCCGAATGAACGATTCCTTTGACGCTGGGGAAAAGCTTATTACCTCATACCGCAACACAAAGAATTTTGACGAATCCTGGGTTGCCTCAACCTATGCGCTGCATTGGCTGCGCTCAATCCGCTTTAATCACCGCGCGCGTTCGGTGCTAAGGCTTGCTACGAATATTCAGGGAACGGGCTTTCTTTTTGCCAACGAGATTGTAAAGGACGGCTGGAAGTACACCTCGCTAACAGAGGACAGGGCGCTGACCGCCGACGCGGTAGCTCAAGGGTATGCGATTACATACAACGACGCCGCCGAGTTTTACGACGAACAGCCCACAAGCCTTAAAATCGCCCTGCGCCAGAGACTTCGCTGGTCAAGGGGACACCTGCTCGCCTTTGCGGAGACGGGACCTTACCTCTTTATCAACATCTTTTTCGGCAAGCGTTTCTTAAAAACCCGCTGGCGTAAGAATGAGAAAAAGCAGGGTAAAAGGAGTTTTAAAGAAATTTGCCTTGCGGCGGTAGAATCTATCCGCCACCGCGTCGCCTCCTATGATACTCTGATGCAGTTAACCCCCTTTTCGGTTATAAATATAATCCGCTGGCTGTTGGTATCGGTTATCGCATACGGCTTTTACTGCGGCGTTCACGGCATAGGCGGGGTTTACCTTTTCTCAAAAAGCACATTTTTAGGACAGCTTTTGCATTTGCTTTTCCCCGTCAAGATAACGGTGGAGTCGGGCGCGGGCGCGATAATTCTGGGTATGCTTGTGCAAATATGGCTAAGACTTTTATACCGCGCAGGAATGTATATTGAAAATATGTGGGCGGCGGTTTATCTGTTTATCGTTGAGCATAAGCGGATTAAGAAAATGCCGCTTTACAAAAAGGCGCTCTACACCCTTACATGGCCGACCTTTGATATTATCGGCAGATACACCCAGTATGTCGCCCTCTTTAAAAAGGTTGAATGGAAGCCTATACCCCACGAAAGCAGGGTGACAATAGACGATTTAAGCGGAAATTCATCAGAGGAAAAACCGAAGGAAACTGCAAATCTGCAATAAAAAGCTCCCTCCGTTCAAAGGCGGAGGGAGTAATGTTTTTTTAAGCAGTCGCGGCGAGCTTTTTGATTTTTACAAGGTCTAATATGCTTACCTGCTTTTTATTGCCGAAATCTATTGTCGCCCAGTTGAAATCGGTTTCGGCGCCGATCAGGAGCTTTTTGGTGTTGGTAATATCAGTGGAGCTTATCTTACCGTCGCCGTCGGTGTCGCCGATTTTAGCAAGCTTTTTGGTACTGCCGGGCAAGTCGCCGTATGCAGGGTGGGAGCCGTAAAAAACAGTAAGAGCAAAATAACCGTCTTCTTCGGTTCCGTCATAGCGGCAGGAGGAAATATAGTTTTCGGAGCTGTAGCCTGTATCCTTTTGCTTTCCGCTAACCGTATCATAGCTGTAAATCTTGAATGGCGTAGTATAGTATAGGACATTGCCGAAAGAAGTAATACCTCCGTAATATACGGGATAATATGTTGTTTGGGTCGAATTGTATAGGCTGATTTCGCACACTGATGTATTTTGTTTAAAATTATCGGTACTGTAAAGCTTTGCAACGGCTCCCGAATCGTAGGCAATAAAATACCATTTTCCGTCTACATACTCAAAGGAGCTGTCCGCCTTGTTCCATGCGTAACCGCTTTCATAGGTTGTATCGGTGCAGGAGGTATCATACATAGCGGAATACCATTCGGTATGAGAGTCGTCATTTTTTATTGTATCATCGCTTAAAAGGAAGAAGCTGTGCTCTGCGGCACCTTCGCTTTGGTTAATTAAGGTGCCGTCATTTGAATAGACGGGGTCGTCCTGCGTCGCGTCGATATGGTAGCTCTTGCCGTCAAGAGTGATAATATTCCATGTGTGGTTATCAGGCTCATCAATAGCAGAGGTGCATTCGATGCCCAGACGGTGCATTATTGCGTTAAAGGTTTGCGTGTAAGCCTGACATACGCCGACACCCAGCTTAAAAAAGCTGTAAGCATCATAGTAAGTATAAGAGGTATCGTACTGAAAATGAGTAACAAGGTAATCGTGAACATAAAGCGCCTTTTCAAGGTCGGTCATTTCGGGAGATATTCCGCTGATTATTTGTTCAATTTCATTGTTGTATTTTTCGAGCGCAGCATTGTATATTTCCTGACTTTCTAAAAGTGAAGTACGGTCATCGGGATTAACATATATCGGAGTAAGAGAATAGGCGATGTAGCCGGCTTCGGTAGGAGCATAACTGTATTGGTATGCGCTGTAAACATTAAATAATTCAGGATAATAATTAATGGTTTCTGTGAAAATTATATTCAAATCGTCGGGAGGATCGTTTGCCTGGGCGTTCGGATTAACCGAAATACCGTAATCATAAAGCGATATATCCGATTCACAGTTAATAAAGCAATCCCTTAAATATTTGTGAATTTCCTGTAATGGGTTTTTATCTGCCGCAACAGTCACGCCCGCCGCGGAATTGTACTGCGGTATACTTGCAGTTGCTATCCCTGCTTCATACTCGGGCTTTTCGGGAAATTCGCCGAAATTTAAAAGCTTCGCATGTGCGTAAGCGGTTTTGATTTCGGGTGCCGCCGCCGAAACGCCGAGGGGACACAAAAGCAGACATAATGTAAGTATAAAAGCTACAACCTTTTTCATTATTTTTCCCTCCTGATAATATTCCATAAATATATTATATTGTATAATAGTTTTACTGTCAACAAAAACCGACTAAATTTTCCTTTCTTTTTCGGATAAAAAACACTTGATTTTTTTTAGGGTGTGTGTTATAATCATAACATCATTTAGCAGAAAGGTGAGTGGGGCGACCCGCTCACTTTTGTTTTGCGCTGTGACGGGAGGAAGAAATAATGGCAAACGCGGCTGAAAAGGTCTACGGACTTATCAAGGAAACGGTTGAAGCACAAGGCGTAAGCCTTTGGGACGTCCGCTTTTTAAAGGAGGGCGCGTCGTGGTACCTGCGGGTTTTTATTGACAAGCCCGAGGGCATCAGCATTGACGACTGCACAAACGTTTCCCACGCAATCGACCCGATTATTGACGAGGCTGACCCTATCGACGTCTCGTATTATCTGGAGGTTTGTTCTCCGGGGGTTGAACGTGAGCTTACAAGACCGAGCCATTTTGAGGCTTGCGTCGGCAAAACCGTGAAAATTAAGCTTTATAAGGCGGTCGACGGAGTAAAGGAGCTTACAGGCATACTGAAATCGGCGGAGGAAAAGGTTGCAGTAGAAACCGAAAACGCGGAGTACGTCCTTGACTACAAGGATATCTCCAAGGCCCGTCTGTGCGATTATGAATAATACTTTGTTTGGAGGAATTGAGAAAAATGGCAGGTTCAAGAAAAGCGGCCAAGGCGAAAAACGATACTAAGGAGTTTTTTGAGGCGCTGAGCTTAATGGAAGAGGAAAGAGGAATACCCAAGGAGTTTATTGCGGAAAAGATTGCCGACGCGATTGTTGTCGCGGCGCGTAAGGATTACGGCGGGAATGATATTGTATCCTGTGTTATCGATACCGAAAACGAGGTTTTCAGCATCGTCGCGCGCAAAGCCGTGGTTGACGAGGTAACGGATCCTTATACCGAGATTTCAAAGGAGGACGCGGCGGCGATAGACCCCAAGGCCATAGAAAACGGCTTTGCGGATATAAAGCTTGACCCGAAGAAGTTCGGCAGAGTGGTGGCGCAGAACTCCAAGAACAACTTCCGTCAGGGAGTAAGGGAGGCGGAAAGAGGTCGGGTTTTAGCCGAGTTCCAGAGTCACAACCGCGAGCTTGTTACGGCGGTGGTTCAGCGAATCGACCCGAAAACGGGCAACGCGATACTTACAATCGGTCACAATGAGGCGACTCTGCCCAAGCTTGAGCAGGTTCCCGATGAGGAGCTGCACGAGGGTGACCACATAAAGGTTTACGTGGTTGACGTTAAGGAGACCGACAGGGGAGCGAAAATTATGCTTTCCCGCACACACCCGGGTCTTGTAAAGCGCTTGTTTGAAACCGAGGTGCCCGAAATATTCGACGGTACAATCGAGATTAAGGCTATTTCCCGTCAGGCGGGTTCAAGAACGAAAATGGCGGTTTGGTCGGAAAACAAGGAAATCGACGCGGTGGGCGCCTGCATAGGTCCGCGCGGCGCGCGAGTTAACAAGATTGTCGAGGAATTAGCGGGCGAAAAGATAGACATTGTAAAATAC
>JBJEOD010000279.1:0-7831 GCA_051880535.1 Acutalibacteraceae bacterium
CGTCCATACTTCCCGCCGTAGCAAAGGAGAGCGGTATCATTATAACCGTCTCGACAATCTGCACCGCGGCGTAAAGGCAGATGTAGGCTATCGCCGCGCCGCCGACCTTATTTTTAAACTGCTGACCGAGCGCCATAGCCGCGTAAAACATCAAAAGCGACTGGAAAGGCGATAACAGCAAAAGCAATAAGACCTCCGAAGAAATCAAGGCTATCTGTCCCGCAGAAAGATATTCGGGCAACTCGGTAAACACTAATTTTATATCACCTAATATCTCGCCCAAGACCTCAGTCCCCGCGCCTAAAATAAGAAGCGAGCAGATAACAATTATAAAATCAATTATCATCACAACAACGCCGCAGATAAGCTTGCAGAAAATGTGCTGTGTGGGCGTAAAGGGCAAGGTGAAGGTGAGATACCCCTCATGGGTCAGGAGATTTTTATAAAACCGCATTACCACAATTACAAGTCCCACAATAAATACCGCGATTATCGCAAATATGTAGGCGGTTACGCTCAGTCCCCTTACCGTATTCAAAACCTTGTTATCAAAATCCAAAATAAAGGTAAGCCGTGAGAGCACCGCAAAGCCTATAAGCGCCGCCCAAATAGGCAATATGCTTCTGAAAAGCGAGTGAAATTCGTGTTTATAAAGCTTCTTTAGCATCTGAATACCTCCCTGAACAGCTCGTCAACGCTCTTTCCCTCGCGCTGGCGTATGTTATCGACCGTGTCGCAAAGCGCAATATCGCCGTGATTTATAAAAATTACGTCGCTTAAAATCTGCTCTACGTCCGAAATCAGATGGGTCGAAATGATAATAGTCGCGTTTTCGTTATAATTTGTGATAATTGTGCGAAGAATATAATCACGTGTCGCAGGGTCAACACCCGCGATAGGCTCATCAAGCAGATAAAGCTCCGCCTCCCTGCTCATCACAAGAATCAGCGCCACCTTTTCCTGAGTGCCCTTTGAAAGGGTTTTTATCTTCTTTGTGCGATCAATCCCCAAGTTTTCAAGCATTTTATCGGCACGGTTCGGATTAAAATCGCTGTAAAAATCCGAAAAATACTCAATCATCTGATTAACCGTCATCCACCCTGTCAAAAAATTGTGGTCGGGCAGGTAGGAAACTATTTTCTTAGTCTCAACCCCTATCGGCTTGCCGTCTATAAGCAGCTCGCCCATTGTAGGCGTAAGCAAACCGTTCGCAAGCTTTATTAGTGTGGTTTTGCCGCTTCCGTTAGGTCCTAACAGTCCCACAATTCTTCCCTTTTTGATTTGCAGATTAACGCCCGACAGCGCAATCGCGTTTTTGTAAACCTTTGAAAGATTAATACATTCTAAAATATTGTCCATAATATTAGCCCCCTTATTCAAGTTCTTCCTTTACCGCGTTTAAAATCTCTCCGTCATCAAGCCCCAGCGCCTTAACCGACTCGATAAACACACGCACCCTTTCCGAAACATAGGCGTTTTTTGCCGCGTTTATTTTTGCCGCGTCCTCGGTGACATACCGACCGTCTCCCCTTTTTGTGTAGATAAGTTCGGTATTTTCAATTTCAGCCAGCGCCCTTTGCATTGTGTTAGGATTCACCCCCGCGGTCACCGCAAGCTCGCGCACCGCGTCAAGCTTACTTCCCGTCGGATATTCTCCGCTTATTATTTTAAGGATGATAATATCGACTAATTGCTGAAAAATCGGTTTGTCGTTTGAAAAGCTCCAAGACATTTTATCGCCTCACTTTCTTAGTGTACTAATTAACTAATACAATAATATACTATTTTTTCTTATTTGTCAAGCACTTTAATGAATTATTTTTAAATTTGGGGCAATAATACCCTTGACAAATACCCCGTGGGGGTATATAATTATTCCGTCATTCATAAAATTGAGGTCGGTTGCGGAAGGAATAAATGCCTTCCCTACATCGGATAATTAAATTGAATTACGTAGGGAACGGATTTATCCCTTCCGCATCTAATATCTAATGTCTAACATCTAATATCTAATTTGGGGAGCAAATCAATGAAACATGAGCAATATATTATAAGCGGAATGTCCTGCGCGGCGTGTTCAAGCTCGGTGCAGAGGGTGGTTTCACGGCTCGACGGGGTTGAAAGCTGTGAGGTTAACCTGATAACGGGAAAAATGACCGTAAATTTTGATGAAAGTAAAACAGGCGAAGCCGACTTTATAAGGGTTGTCGAAAAGGCGGGCTTCGGCATTTCGCCCGACAAGCCGCAGGAAGAAAAGAAAAAGGAGCCCGAGGAAAAGGAAAAAAGCGGGCTTGCGCCGCTTATAATATCGGCGATGCTGTCGGCATTACTTCTTTATATCTCAATGGGACAAATGCTTACAGAGCATCTCCCCGTTCCCTTTTTTATGAGTATGCACTCTTCGCCTTGGGGCTTTGCCCTTACCCAGCTTTTACTTTGTATCCCCGTGCTGTTCTTGGGCAAAAAATTCTTTATTTCGGGAATCCCCCTGCTTTTAAAAGGTCACCCTAATATGGATTCGCTGGTGGCGGTGGGTACGGGCGCGTCATTTATATACAGCGTTGTGATGACCTATATGATACCCTACTACTCCCACGCAGTGCATAATCTTTATTACGAAAGCGTGGCGGTGGTAATCACCCTTGTAGCGCTCGGAAAGCATATGGAGCAGAGGAGTATGAAAAAAACCGCCTCCGCAGTTAAAAAGCTTATGGAGCTGTCGCCCGATACGGCGGTGGTAATAAGGGACGGTAAGGAGTACACCGTTCCGACCGACGAGGTAGGGGTCGGCGAATTGCTTTTGGTAAAGCCGGGAGCGAAAATTCCGCTTGACGGCGTTGTGACAGAGGGCGATTCCTCCGCGGACGAATCTATGCTTACAGGGGAGAGTATGCCCGTACCGAAAACGGTCGGGAACGCGGTAACGGGCGGCAGCATAAATTTAAACGGAGTTATATATGTTAAGGTGACAAGGGTCGGCGGCGACACCGCTCTCGCAAAAATAATCAAATTTGTTGAGAACGCGCAGAACAAAAAAGCCCCTATATCCAAAACCGCCGATAAGGTCGCGGGAATTTTCGTGCCTGCGGTTATAGCGATTGCAGTTATTTCAGCTGTAATATGGCTTATCGTGGGGAAGGATATTTCCTTTGCGCTTAAGGTATTTACAAGCGTGCTTGTAATCGCCTGCCCCTGCGCTTTAGGGCTTGCAACCCCTACCGCCGTAATGGTGGGCACGGGGCTTGGAGCTACGAACGGAATTTTAATCCGCAACGGTGAAATTCTTGAAATCACCCACAAGGTAAATGCGGTAATTTTTGATAAAACAGGCACAATCACCGTAGGAAAGCCTGTAGTTACAGACATTGTTTCGGACGATAAAAGGCTTCTGCTTGAAACCGCCGCCGCGGTTGAAGCTCTCTCCGACCACCCGCTTGCAAGGGCGGTGACCGAATACGCCGAAAAAAACGGAGTAAAAATCAAAAGCCGTCCCGAAAGCACCGAAAATATTTCGGGTAAGGGTATTCGCTGTAGGATAGGAGAAAGCGAGATACTTTTAGGCAGCGCCGCGCTCCTTACCGAAAACGGCGTAAGCCTATCTGAATACGCCGACGGGGGAAAACGTCTCTCCGCCGAGGGAAAATCCCTTATTTTTGTAGGTCTTGACGGGAAAGCCGTCGGCGTAATCGCCGTAGCGGACGAATTAAAGGAAAGCTCCCCCGAAGCCTTTAAAAGGCTTAAAAAATTAGGGGTTAAAACCGTAGTTTTGTCGGGCGATAATAAGGCGTGCGCCGAATATATCGGCAAAACGGCGGGCGCGGACGAAATCTATTCCGAGGTACTGCCCGAGCAAAAGGCGCTTATAGTCGAGGAGATACGCAAAAAGCACGGCACGGTTATGATGGTGGGCGACGGCATAAACGACGCTCCCGCCCTCATGCAGGCAGACATCGGCTGTGCGGTTGCAAGCGGCAGCGACATAGCCATAGAATCGGCGGACATTGTGCTTATGAAAAGCGACCCCAACGACATTCCCCGCGCGATACGTTTAAGCCGTCTTTCAATTACTAATATAAAGGAAAATCTGTTTTGGGCGTTCTGCTACAACTCGGTATGCATACCCGTGGCGGCGGGGCTTTTATACGCCTTCGGCGGACCGCTGTTAAGTCCTATGCTAGCGGGGCTTGCAATGTCGCTAAGCTCGGTTTTTGTAGTAGGTAACGCGCTGAGATTGCGAGGTAAAAAGCTATGAGCGAATGTCAATGTCAACAAAAACGCAAGCACCGCGAGGAAAAGGAGTACCGCTGTCTTGTAAACCGACTTAACCGTATTGAGGGGCAGATAAGGGGAATTAAGGGTATGCTCGAAAACGACGCCTACTGCACTGATATTTTAATTCAGGTCACGGCGGTTACAGCGGCGCTTAACGCCTTTAACAAGGAACTGCTTTCCCGCCACCTGCACACCTGTGTGGCTGAAAATATAAGGAAGGGCGACGACTCGGTTATTGACGAGCTGGTTGTCACGCTTCAAAAATTAATGAAATGAGGAAATGAAAATGGAAAGAAAAATCTCTGTACCCGATATGCATTGCGACGCCTGCGTAAGGCGCATAACAAATGCCCTTAATGCGGCGGAGCTTAAATTTACGATATCGCTTGAAGACAAGACCGTAACTATAGACGGCTGTGAGCATTGCCTTAACACCGCCCTTGCGGAATTAGAGGACTTGGGCTTTACGCCGACGGCTCTGTAATTATACTGCTTTAATCAAGTAATAAATACCCTTACGGATTGAAAGTTTTAAAAACCTATTGACAAATATCTATATGATGAATATAATTAATTCAGGTTCTTTCAATCCGAGGTGATTTGCTTGAATTCAGATGAGAGAAAAACCGCTTTGATTTTCAAGGCGTTTTGTGATGAAAACCGAATCCGCATATTAAAGCTTTTAAGAAGCGGCGAAAAATGTGCCTGCAAGCTGCTTGAAGAAATCAAGGTGACCCAGCCCACCCTATCCCACCATATGAAAATCCTTTGCGACTCAGGCATTGTGGTCGGTCGGAAGGAGGGCAAATGGATGCACTACTCTATTTCGGCGGAGGGTGCAAGAGCGGCGGCGGATTGCCTAAAGGAGCTTACAAACGCAGAGTGCGATAATGAAAATAAGCCGTGCTGTGAAAGGTAGGATAAAAAGCTTTTCCGCACGGCTTACTTAAGAAATTATACATAGATACATTTGAATACATTTATATTTGAAAGGAGCGCTTTAATGCAAGCAATAAAAACGGTCTGGGATTTCTTTCAAAATGAAATTTTAGGTATGGGGTGGCTGAACAGGCTTATAAACGCGGCTCTGACCGCCTGCGGTTTAGATACTTCGAGCCGTATCGGCGGCGGCCTTCGGTTCTTTATCTACGATACAGTTAAAATTATGCTGCTTTTGGGCGTTTTAATTTTGATTATCTCATATATTCAAAGCTACTTTCCGCCCGAAAGGACAAAGAAGCTTATCGGGCGTTTTCACGGGATATGGGCGAATATAATTGCCGCCCTTTTAGGTACGGTCACGCCGTTTTGTTCCTGCTCGTCAATACCGCTTTTTATTGGTTTTACAAGCGCGGGGCTACCCTTAGGCGTAACCTTTTCTTTCTTAATTTCCTCGCCTATGGTTGACCTTGGAAGTCTCGTGCTGTTAATGAGTATTTTCGGGTGGCGGGTTGCGGTTGTCTATGTTCTATTGGGGCTTGTGATTGCGGTTGCGGGCGGCACGCTTATCGAAAAGCTGCGGCTTGAAAATCAGGTGGAGGAATATATCCGTAACGGTCGTTCTCTTGATGCTCCGCAAAATGAACTGCATTTCAAGGAACGCATAAAATTTGCGTGGGAGCAGGTGGTTACCACCGCAAAAAAGGTCTTTCCTTATGTGCTTATCGGCGTTGGAATAGGCGCGGTAATCCACAACTGGATACCGCAAGGCTTTATTGTAAAGACCCTCGGTGACAATAATCCTTTTGGTGTGGTTCTTGCAACAATCGCAGGTATTCCTATTTATGCCGATATTTTCGGTACAATCCCGATTGCCGAGGCTTTGCTTGCAAAGGGCGCATTGCTTGGTGTGGTACTTTCCTTTATGATGGGTGTAACCACTCTCTCCCTGCCGTCAATGATTATGCTGCGCAAGGCGGTAAAGCCAAGGCTGCTCGGTATATTTATTGCAATCTGCACAGCGGGAATTATCACAGTAGGCTATTTCTTTAATTTAATTCAACCCTTAATTTTATAATAAACGGAGGAAAACTATTATGGCATTTTTCAATTTCGGAAAGAAAAAGGATAAGGAACAAAAAGCTCCCGACTGCGCTTGCTGCGGCGAGGCAGTAAAGGGTATTTGCTGTATTAAAGTGTTGGGAGCGGGCTGTAAATCCTGTCACGAGCAATATGAAAACGCAAAGGAAGCCGTTAAAGCAATGGGCTTATCTGTCGAGGTGGAGTATATTACCGATATGCAAAGGGTTATGGAATACGGCGTTATGAGTATGCCCGCCATTGTAGTAAATGAGAAGGTAGTGTCTATGGGCAGGGTGCTAAAGACCGCTGATGTTGAAAAGCTCCTTAAAAAATATAACCCGTGACAAGACACTGATGATAATCCCCTATCCGCTGTTACTAAAGCAGATAGGGGATTTTTTACTGTGCAAACTGGCTGTTGTAAAGCTTGGTATAAAAGCCGTTTTTACTTATCAATTCCTTATGGGTTCCCTGCTCGTACACCCTGCCGTCCTTCATAACGAGTATGCAGTCGGCATCCCGTATTGTCGAAAGCCTGTGCGCCACGACAAAGGAGGTTCTGCCCTCCATAAGCCTTAAAAATGCGTCCTGCACCTTAAGCTCTGTGCGGGTGTCGATTGAGGAGGTCGCCTCGTCAAGAATAAGCATAGGCGGCTTCATAAGCATTACTCTGGCGATACATAAAAGCTGGCGTTCGCCCTCCGAAAGCCCGTCGTCGTCCCCTATCACGGTGTCATAACCGTTTTTAAGGCGCTTTATAAAGCCGTGGGCGCGGGCGGCTTTGGCGGCGGCAATAATTTCCTCGTCGGTGGCATCGGGCTTGCCGAAGGCGATATTTTCCCTTACCGTGCCCTTTTTAATCCAGGTATCCTGCAGCACCATTCCGAAATGCTTTCTAAGGCTTTCGCGGGTGATGCTTTTAATGTCCTCGCCGTCCACGGTTATACTGCCTTTATCGACGTCGTAAAACCGCAGGAGCAGATTTATAAGTGTTGTTTTACCGCAGCCTGTAGGACCCACCACTGCAATTTTCTTGCCCGCGGGGGCGAAAAAGTCAAAGCCCTCAATAAGCCTTTTATTTTTATCATAGGAAAACGCGACATTATTAAACCCAACGTCTCCTTTAGGATTATTAAGCGCCTTATTGCCGCTGTCAGAGGTCTCCGTCGGCTCGTCGATAAGCTCAAATATTCTCGCGGCGCAGGCAAGGGCGTTTTGAAGCTCGGTCACAACGCCCGAAATCTCGTTAAAGGGCTTTGTGTACTGGTTTGAATAGGCAAGAAAGCTTACAAAGCCGCCCACCGTCATTATGCCGTTCACCGCAAAAATTCCGCCGACAAGCCCCACCACCGCGTAAATAATGTTGTTGATAAACCGCGTCGTCGGGTTGGTAAGAGAAGAAAAAAAGATTGCTTTCAATGAATATTTGCGAAGCCGCTCGTTGACCTCGTCAAAATCAAAGAGCGTTTTTTGCTCGCGGGAGAACGCCTGAACGGTTTTTTGTCCCGTTATCATTTCGTTTATAAAAGCCGTCTGC
>JBJEOD010000280.1:0-7829 GCA_051880535.1 Acutalibacteraceae bacterium
CGGCTCTGTTACATCAAAGGAGATTGCCGCCGAGATTAAAAACAGTCTCGGAATAGAGATTGACCGTCAGAAAATGAATGTTGCCGATATTAAGAATTTCGGCGAGTACACCGCTGAAATAAAGCTCTATCAGGGCGTAACGGCTAAAATAACCGTAAAAGTATCGGAGTAGAAAATGGCTGAAGAAAGGCTTATTTACGACCTTGAGGGCGGGAGACTGCCCTATTCTGTCGAGGCGGAGCAGGCGGTTTTAGGCGCGGTTATAATAGATCCTAAGTGCCTTAACGAAATCGCCGTACAAATGAAAACGGAGTATTTTTATATCCCTCAGCACAGGGAGATTTACTCCGCTATGTCGGCTATGTACGAGCTTAGCCAGACTATTGACTTTGTATCTCTGCTTGAAAAGTTAAAAAGCGACGGCGTTTATGACGAGGCAGGAGGAAAGGCCTATTTAACCCGGCTTGTCCAGACCGTGCCGTCGGCGGCTAATGTCCTTACATATGTTGCGATAATCCGCGAAAGGTATTACGCAAGGGCGCTTATGACCGCGGCGCAGGATATTATTAAGGACGTAAACGAAAACGAAATGGATTCGGGAAGACTGCTTGACAATGCCGAGCAGCGTATTTTTGAAATACGTCAGGGGCGCGAGATAAGCGGTCTTACCCACATTAAAAGCGTAATCGAGAACGAGACCTATGACCGCCTTTCCAAAATGGCGGACCCCGAAACCCGCGCCGATTATATCGGCATACCATGCGGAATAGGAGAGCTTGATAAAATGATAACTGGGCTTAATAAGTCCGACCTTATCATTTTAGGCGCCCGCCCCGGTATGGGTAAAACCTCCTTTGCGCTTAATATTGTCCGAAATGTGGCTATGAACACAGGGAGAACCGTCTGCTTTTTCTCCCTTGAAATGACCCGCGACCAGTTAGCTCAGCGAATGTTATCAAGCGAGGCGGGCATTAAGAGCGAAAAGCTGAGAACGGGCGAGCTTGACGACGACGAGTGGACAAGGTTAGCCCAAGCGGGGGACGCTCTTTCAAAGGCTAATATCTATTTTGACGAAACCTCGTCCATAACCGTGCCTGAAATGAAGGCGAAGCTTCGCCGAATGAAGCAGGTAGACTTAGTGGTTATTGACTATCTGGGTCTTATGAAGTCGGCTCGCCCGACCGAAAACCGCGTGCAGGAGGTTTCGGAAATCACCCGAAATCTTAAAATAATGGCAAAGGATTTAAAGGTTCCCGTAATCGCCTGCGCCCAGCTTTCCCGCGGAACCGAGGCTAAGGGCAAATCCCACCGACCCGCCCTTTCCGACCTTCGTGAATCGGGCTCTATCGAGCAGGACGCGGATATTGTGCTGTTTTTGTACCGTGAAGCCTATTACGACGGCGAAAAGTCGGACGACGAGGACAGGAGCGACGAAACCCGCGCCGAGTGCATTGTGGCTAAAAACCGCCACGGCGAGATAGGCACGGTAGACCTGCATTGGGACGGTCAGTTTACAAGATTTACTTCGGTGGACGTGTTCAGATAATGGAAAAATCGGTTTTAACGGCGATAGAGCGGTTTTCTCTGCTCGAAAATACAAGCGAGGTTACCGTAGCGCTTTCGGGCGGCGCGGATTCAATGTCGCTTTTATATGTCCTTAATTCCATAAAGGAACATTTTGGGATTACTTTGTATGCGGCTCACCTTAACCATATGATTAGGGGAGACGAGGCTCTGCGAGACGAGGAGTTTGTAAAACGCGCCTGCGAATGCCTTAATATTCCGCTTTTTTGCGAGCGAATTGACGTTCCCTCCTATGCTAAACAGAAAAGAATAAGTACCGAGCTTGCCGCAAGGGAGGTAAGGTATGAATTTTTGGCGCGCGTAAGCAAAGGCTTGGTCGCTACCGCCCACACCGCCAGCGACAATCTTGAGACGGTGCTTTTCAATTTAACCCGAGGCTCTGCTCTCAAGGGGCTTTGCGGAATACCTCCGAAACGCGGTATTTTTATCCGCCCGCTGATTTTATGCACCCGCGACGAGGTTGAGAGCTACTGCGAAAAAAACGGCATTGAGTATGTGACCGATTCGACAAATCTTTCGGACGAGTACACAAGAAATAAAATAAGACATAATGTAATTCCTGTTTTAAAGCAAATTAATTTCTCTGCCGAAAAAGCGGCGGTAAGGACAGCAGCCGAGCTTGCCGAGGACAACGCCTTTTTAGAGGAATGTGCCGATAAATATTTGTCGGATAACGTTAGCGGAGGCGGACTCGATATCTCCGATTTGCCGAGTGCGCCTATTGCAAAAAGGGCGATAAAAAAATTTACCGAAATGTCCGCCCCCGAATTATCACTTGACAATCTGCATATTCTTGAGATTTACAGAATTTGCAAAGAAGGCGGAAGAACGGGACTTTCCTCGGGCTTTTCCGCTGAGATTAAGGACAGCAGGCTATTTATAACAAATAACAATACCGAAAATTGTGCAAAAATTGAATTTAAGGTTGAAACTGAGCGACGAATTAATGATTTATTTACAAAAGACGAAAAAATTAATAATTTGTTATTAAAAAATTCTCTTGACTGTGATAAAATTATAGGAAAATCAGTATTAAGGACAAGACTGGCGGGAGATAGCATAAGGCTTGCGGGGCGCGGATGCACAAAGCCGCTTAAAAAGCTTATGAACGAGCTTGCCGTACCAAAAGAGCTTCGCGGCAGTATTCCTGTTATTGCGGACGAGGCGGGCGTTATCTGGGTTTACGGAATCGGGGTCGCGCAGAGGTGCGCGGTTACAAAAAATTCTGATGAAATTATGATAATTAAGGTCTCAGAGCGCAAAATATAACGATTAGGGGTTGAAGTAAATTGTCGCTTGACAAAGACGTTGAAAGAGTCCTCGTTTCCGAGGAGGAAATTAAAGAAATCTGCAGGCGCTTAGGGGAAGAAATTTCGCGGGATTACGCGGGTAAAAAGCTGTTGCTGGTAAGCGTGCTTAAGGGCGCGGTTGTCTTTATGGCGGATTTAATGCGGAATATCACCTGCGATTGTGAAATCGATTTTATGGCGGTATCGTCCTACAGCGGTGCAAAAACAACGGGAGTTGTGAAGTTCAAAAAGGATCTTGACATTAACCCCGACGGCTGTGACATACTGCTGGTTGAGGATATTCTCGATTCGGGAATAACTTTAGCTTATCTTAAAAACGTTCTGCTTGACAGGAACGCCGCCAGCATTAAGGTCTGCGCGTTTCTTGATAAGCCCGCTAACCGACAGGCGGATATAAAGGCCGATTATGTCGGAAAGGTAATCCCTGACGAGTTTGTTATTGGCTACGGCCTTGATTATAACGAAAAATACAGAAATTTGCCTTATGTCGGCGTTTTGTCGCCCAAAGTTTACGCCGACAAATAGGAAAGGAGCAGACCCCTTGAACAAGAATTTAAAAAATGTGATTTTGTTTATAGGAATACCGATCGTCTTTATTATGGCGATTCTTTCGGTTTCCTATCTTTCAAAAAACACGGTGGAAACCAAATATTACGAAATTGTCGATATGGTAAAGAACAATGAAATTTCGGAATTTCAGCTTAATCTTTACAACGGCGAGCTTGTTTATACTAAGCGTGATGACGGCAAGAAATACCGTTATAACGTCGCGGACCCATATATTTTCCGCGACGATGTTAACGATACCGTCCGTGCTATTAACGAGAAAAATCCGGGTACAATTAAAGACGATTACAAGTCGGGCGGTCAGACCGCATGGCTTATGAATCTTCTTCCGACCGTGCTTATGATAGCCGTTATGGTTATTTTCTGGGTCTTCCTGATGAGACGAATGAACGCCTCAATGGGCACCGATAAAACCATGGGCTTCGGGAAAGCCAAGGTCAGAAAAGAGGACGGCAGAAAAAAGACCACCTTTGCCGACGTTGCGGGCGCGGACGAGGAAAAGGAGGAGATGGCGGAGATAGTCGATTTCCTTAAGGACCCCAAAAAGTATAACGAGCTTGGAGCAAAAATACCCAAGGGCGTACTGCTTGTAGGTCCTCCCGGAACAGGTAAAACCCTGCTGGCGCGTGCTGTTGCGGGTGAGGCGGGCGTACCGTTTTTCTCAATTTCGGGTTCTGATTTTGTTGAGATGTTCGTAGGTGTCGGCGCGTCGCGTGTGCGCGATTTGTTCGGAGAGGCTAAAAAGGAAGCCCCCTCAATTATTTTCATTGACGAAATTGACGCGGTAGGTCGTCAGCGCGGTGCAGGTCTTGGCGGCGGTCACGACGAACGCGAGCAAACCTTAAACCAGATGCTTGTTGAAATGGACGGCTTCGGCGCTAATGAGGGCGTTATAGTAATGGCGGCTACAAACCGTCCCGATATTCTTGATAAGGCGCTTTTGCGTCCCGGACGTTTTGACCGTCAGATTACCGTTAACTACCCTGACGTAAAGGGTAGAGAAGAGATATTGAAGGTTCATTCAAGAGGAAAGCCGTTAGGTCCCGACGTTAACCTTGCCACCATTGCAAAATCCACCTCGGGCTTTACGGGAGCCGACCTTGCAAACCTTTTAAATGAGTCTGCACTGCTTGCTGTAAGGCATAAAAAGAAGGCGATTACCCAAGAGGAAATCGAGGAGGCAACCATTAAGGTGGTAATGGGCGCGGAGAAGAAGTCACATATCGTTTCAGATAAGGACAAGCTGGTAACAGCATATCACGAGGCGGGTCACGCGGTTGTATCCTACTTCCTGCCGACACAGGATCCGGTTCATCAGATTTCGATTATTCAGCGCGGTATGGCGGCGGGCTATACAATGTATCTGCCCGTTGACGAAAAGGGACATACCTCTAAAAACCAGATGTTAGAGCAGATTTGCTCACTGTTAGGCGGCAGAGCGGCGGAACAGCTTACCCAGAACGACGTCTGTACGGGCGCGTCCAACGATATTGAAAGAGCTACCGACCTTGCCCGCAAGATGGTGACAAAGTTTGGTATGAGCGATAAATTAGGTCTTGTAACCTACGGTCACGACGATAACGAGGTATTCTTAGGCCGCGATTTCTCGTCCACGCCTAACTATTCCGAGAAGACCGCCGCTGTAATCGACGAGGAAATTGAGTCGGTTGTTATGACCCAGTACAAAAAGGCGCTTGAGCTTTTAAATAACGCTATGCCCAAGCTTCACGAGGTTGCAAAGGTTCTCTTTGATAAGGAAAAGATTTCGGGCGAGGATTTCCGCGCGATAATGGAAGCGCCGACATTTGCGATTTAATTATTAAAGGTTTGAGGATTAGTTATGTATAAGTATGATTTACACGTTCATACAAGCGCCTGCAGCTGTTGCGGCGTAAGCACTCCCGAGGAACAGGTTAAGGCTTACTCCGAAAAGGGCTACAGCGGGATTGTCATTACCGACCATTTTATCTGCGGCTTTAACGGCACCCCGATTCCGAGGGAGCTTGCTTGGAAGGAACGGATTGACAGGTATTACACCGCCTATGAGCGCGCCGCAAAGGCAGCAGAGCAGTACGAGGGCTTTAAGGCGTTTTTCGGCGCTGAGTACTCCTATGCAGGCGGTCACGATATACTTTTCTACGGGCTTCATAAAGAATTTCTCTACGAGCACCCCGAAATTGAGGGTATGCCTGTAGAGGATATGTGCAAGCTTTTGCAGAGCGCAGGATGTTTGGTTGTTCAGGCGCACCCGTTCAGGGATCGCGGATATAACGATAATTCTGTACAGCCCGAGCTTTACTGTGCGGACGGCGCGGAAATTTTTAACTCCTGCAATTCTGACGAGGAAAACCAAAAAGCCTTAGAATTTGCTCTTAAAAATCATAAGATAATGACCTCTGGCGGAGATATTCACAATGCAGGCGACGAAAGAATAGGTCTGTCGGGAATATTCACCGAAAATCCCATAGAAAGCATTGACGACCTTGTCGGTATTCTTAAAAGCGGAAAATATTCGCTTTGCGTTAAGGGAGAAATAAAAATTTAAAATCCTTA
The DNA here is from genome assembly GCA_051880535.1 of Acutalibacteraceae bacterium. GTDB lineage: Bacteria > Bacillota > Clostridia > Oscillospirales > Acutalibacteraceae > UBA737. The sequence goes on from JBJEOD010000280.1 coordinate 6,015, forward strand.
TAATAGAAAAAAGCTTCTGATTTTTATCAGAAGCTTTTTTAGATCGTAACCATCAAATAAGCCGATATATTGACACCCATGAGTTCAGGAGCTGTACCGCCAAGGCATTACATTGACAAGGCAAATCATGTCTAATTTGATACTGACTGCAAATAACAAAATACCTGTTTTATACGCTTTTTCGGCATGGGATGAAAAATGAACGGTAGCACCGAAGTCTGGTATTTTAATTACTCCCCTTAATTAGACTAAATATTCATTTAGTATAATTAAACCTGCTTTTTTACAGTACTTCTTATGTTTGATTTAATCGGTTGTTTTATTACTCTCCTCCTAAATGATATTGAATTTCAAAAAATGTACGGTTCACTGTAACAAATGAACCGTACGCTATTATGATACCTTTTTTAATTGATTTTCCGCTACTCCTTGAGCGGACTGGAGCATATTTTCCGCAAAAATTCCGTAACCGCTTGTCGGGTCATCAATGAGAACGTGGGTCACCGCGCCGATAAGCTTACCGTTTTGCAAAACAGGGCTGCCGCTCATTCCTTGCACAATACCGCCTGTTTGATTTAAGAGCTCTTCATCGGTTACAGTAATAATCAGGTTTTGGGTCGGAGACAAATACGACGAGGTGCGTTTTTTTACCCGACAGGAATAAAGCTTAGGGGTGTTGCCGTTCACGGTGCATAAAATCTGGGCGTCGCCGTCCTTTATTTCTTGCTTTAAGGCAATTTCTGTCAAATTTGAAAGATTAATACTGCCTTGTAGCAGACTGTATACACCGTTTTCCACATTGCAGTCGATAGCGCCCAATGTGCTGTAGGTGAATTTCCCCTTAAGCTGACCGGGACTTCCCGAGTTACCCTTTTCTATTCCTATAATTTCCGCTGTTACAAGCTCGCCAGAATTAAGCTTCAAAAGCTCGCCGGTATCCTCGTCGCAGACCCCGTGACCGAGACCGCATACCACGCCCGATGCGGGGCTGTAAAAGGTCAGCGTGCCTATTCCTGCAGAGCTGTCCCTTACCCAGAGCCCGATTTTATAATTTCCCGTTTCCTTTGATACCGCCGCGCAAAAGCAAATTATCCTTGTTTTGCCGTTGCGCTTTATCTCAAATTTCATCACATTCCCCGCCGAGGCCTCGACTGCCGCACTTAATTCCTCGTTTGTGCTTACCTTTTTGCCGTCAACCGAAACAATGTAATCCCCTTTTTTTATTCCCGCAGCTTCGGCGGGCTTTAAAATCCCCGTCTCGGTTTCTACAGAGGTCAAATCAATTACCAGAACACCCTCTGTATACAGCTTCATACCGAATGGAGTGCCTAAAACTGCGACATGCAGCTCATCTACCACCTCGACATTAACGGTCGAGAACGGAATAATTCCAAATGCCTTCAGGTCAACATCGAACTGCTCTCCGATATTATCGGTCTTTCCGCTTTGTGAAAGACGCGTGCCCTCATAGACAGCAGTTATCGGAATAGAGGTTTCAAAGCTTAAAATATCACCCTTTTTTATTTTATAATTCTCGCTTACGGTTGCATCGAGATAAGCTATCACCGAAAAAACAAATATGTCGAATATCAAAAATATATAAAACACGCTTTTCGATAAAACGCGCATAAATTTCATCACAATCACTTCCCGTGATTATTTTGCGCGTTTTATCATAAAATAATAATTACAAAAATAACCGCTGAAAAACAGCGGTTATCGGAATTAAATTCAATTTGCAAAAAAACCTCTTTTAGCATGCGGAGCGTAGGGCGCGGAATCGGTCGTCACAAGCACCGTCTCCTGCCCTATCAC
>JBJEOD010000281.1:0-1773 GCA_051880535.1 Acutalibacteraceae bacterium
GGACGAGCTTTTTTCGCTTTTCGCAACCCTCGGAATACTGCTTACGGGAGTAAACGGCTTTAACTTTAACGGAATTTCATTAGGCCATATTATAGGAATCACGCTTATACTGACCGCCGCAAAATACGGCGGCACACTCTCGGGCGCGGTGTGCGGAATAACCGTTGCGCTGTCCCTTACATTAAGCGGTGCGGCGGGTGAAATCGCGGTAGTTTACGCCTTTATCGGGCTTATTGCGGGGGTGTTCTCCTCCTACGGAAAATATGTTCAGGTAGCGATGCCCCTGATTTTCAGTCTTGTAGGCTCAGTCGGCACGGGCAACCCGATACTGATTGCCGAAACGGTTATCGAGACCTCACTCGGCTCGGCACTGTTTTTGGCGCTCCCGCGAAGGCTTGGAATACACATAAGCCGCCTGTTTTCGGTCTATCCCCGGTTGAGCGCAACCGACGGATTTAAAAAATCACTTGAAATGCGGCTTAATGTGGCGGCAAACGCGCTGTGCGACGTTTCCGAAACAGTCGAGCAGGTATCCGCGGAGCTTTCAAAAATTAACGCCCCCGACTTCGGAACGGTTATCGCGGCAATTGAGCAGGACGCCTGCTCGGGCTGTAAGCTGAGAGTTCACTGCTGGGAAAGCCGCCGCGACAGCACGGTTGAGGCAATACTCGGAATGACAAAGGCGGTAAAGGAGGGCAGCCGCACCCCCGAAAACGGCGCGCCCGAGGAGTTTCGCGGCAGGTGTCTTAGGGTCTCTCAGGTAGCAAACTCCGCATACAAGCGTTATTCCGATTACACCTCGCGCATTGCCGCCGAAAACCGCATAGACGAGGTGCGCTCGGTGGTGTCCGACCAGTTTGACGGCATATCCTTTATGCTTACAGAGCTTGCAAGCGACCTTGAAAACGACGGTAAATTCGATAACTCCACCGCCGAAAAGGTGTCAGCGGCGCTTAAAAATCTCGGCGCGCAAGCGCAGGAGTGTACCTGCAGGCTTGATAAATATGGCAGAATGAGCCTTGAAATAAAAATCAAAAAACAGCCCGATTTAACAATAAACAAATTACAGCTTATGAAGCTTTTATCTATTGTCTGCGAGCGTGATTTTGACGTTCCCGCGGTAAGCTCGGCGGGAAAAAGCATCTTTATCTCGCTGTACGAGCATGCCGCAATAAGGGTTGATGTGGGCGTTGAACAAAAATGCGCCTCCGCTTCGGCTATGTGCGGCGACGCATACAAATATTTCTTCGACGGCAGAGGGCATTTTATTATGGTTCTGTCCGACGGAATGGGCACTGGCGGCAGAGCGGCGGTTGACGGCGCAATGGCGTCGGGACTTATGAGCCGTCTTATCAAAGCGGGCTTTGGCTACGACTGCTCCCTTAAAATTCTCAATTCCTCGATGCTCTTTAAATCCACCGACGAATCCCTCGCGACGGTGGATATTGCAAGCATTGACCTATACACAGGTGTTGTAGAGCTTTATAAGGCTGGCGCCGCACCGACGCTTATCAGGCGCTCAGGTCGCACGGGCAAGGCGGAAAGCACCTCCCTGCCCGCGGGTATTTTAAGAGAAATAAGCTTTGACAAGGCGACGGTAAAATGCAAAACGGGCGACATTGTGGTGCTTATGTCGGACGGCGCGGCATGCGAAGGGACCGACTGGATAAAGGAAGAAATAGAAAGCTGGAGCGACGGCACCGCAGAAGAGCTTGCGGAACGCATTTGCGAGGGTGCAAAGCGCCGCCGCAGCGACAACCATCAGGACGATAT
>JBJEOD010000282.1:0-7751 GCA_051880535.1 Acutalibacteraceae bacterium
AAGCTTTTCGGACAGGGAGGGCAGCGACGACATTCACCACAGCGATACCGTGCAGGAATTAATGTCGCTCTCCGACCGATTCGGACTGACTGTTTACTTTGAAAAGCCGAGTAAGGCGCTTTATCTTGAGATTATTCACTCTCTTGCAAGGAAAAACGGCATCGAGCTTGATTTAAAGGAGCTTGACATCAAGGCTGAGGCATTTGCGCTTAGCCGCGGCAGCCGTTCTCCCCGCGCGGCGGAGCAGTTTATCAACAGTTTAATGTGAGGGACAAAAATGGAAGAAAACAAAGAGCTAACGCTTGATAATGTATACAAAGCAAGATTTGCTTTAAAGGACGTGGCTATTCAGACCGATATTTTGTACGCGCCGAAGTTAGCCAAAGGCACCGAGCTTTATCTTAAAACCGAAAATTTGCAAATAACAGGCTCCTTTAAGGTGCGCGGCGCTTATTATAAAATGTCAAAGCTAAGCCCTGAGGAAAAGCAGAGGGGCGTAATAGCCTGCTCCGCGGGAAACCACGCGCAGGGTGTTGCACTCGCCGCGCAGAAAAACGGCATTAAGGCGGTTATCTGCCTGCCCGACAACGCTCCGATTTCCAAAGTTGAGGCTACAAAGAGCTACGGTGCGGAGGTCTGCCTTGTTGAAGGCGTTTACGACGACGCATATCAAAAGGCGCTTGAGCTTCGCGACCAAAACGGCTACACCTTTATCCACCCCTTTAACGACCCCGATGTAATCGCGGGTCAGGGTACAATAGCCTTAGAGCTTGCAGAGCAGATTCCCGATATGGACGCGGTAATAGTACCTATCGGCGGCGGCGGACTTATCTCGGGCGTTGCTTTTACTATAAAGAGCCTTAACCCGAATATAAAGGTTTACGGCGTTCAGGCGTCGGGCGCGCCGTCAATGCTTAACTCCATTCACGACGAGCACATTGAAAGGCTCGATTCGGTATCCACTATAGCCGACGGTATCGCGGTTAAGGAGCCGGGTACGCTTACCTATGATATTTGCTCAAAATACGTTGACGAAATCGTAACTGTTACCGATGATGAGATTTCGGCGGCGATTTTATCCCTTATGGAGCAGCACAAGCTTGTAACCGAGGGCGCGGGCGCGGTTGCGGTCGCGGCGGCGATGTTCGGCAAGGTTGACCTTAAGGGTAAGAAAACCGTTTGTCTGCTTTCGGGCGGAAATATCGACGTTACAATACTTTCCCGCGTTATCACAAGAGGACTTTTAATGTCAGGCAGACATTGCCAGCTTATGATTGAGCTTGTGGATAAGCCGGGTCAGCTTATGACCGTTTCCAAGGTTATAGCCGAGCAGGGCGGCAACGTAATTTCGGTACATCACGAACATTCAAACGAGGGCTCCCACGTTAACGGCTGTTATCTGCGGCTTACCCTTGAAACCAGAAACTTTGAGCATATAGAGCAAATAAAGAAGGCTTTGACCGCCGAAGGCTTAAAGCTTATTCAACCGTAAAGGAGAAAAAGAAAATGATTGAAAAAATTTCCACCGATAAAGCCCCCAAGGCAATAGGCCCCTATTCACAGGCGATTTTGTGCGGCGGTATGCTTTATACCTCGGGTCAGATAGCCCTGTCCCCCGAAAGCGGCGAGCTTGTGGGCGACAGCATTAAAGAGCAGACCCAGCAGATTATGAAAAACCTTTCCGCCGTTTTGGCAGAGGCGGGAACAAGCTTTGACAATGTGGTAAAAACCACCTGCTTTTTAGCCGATATAGCCGATTTCGCGGCATTTAACGAGGTTTACGGCAAATATATAACCTCCGCCCCCGCGCGCAGCTGCGTTGCGGTAAAATCCCTACCCAAAGGCGCTCTTGCGGAGGTCGAAGTAATAGCAAAAGTCTAATAGGGAGAGAAATTAATGAAAAACACACAGAAATACACACGCCAGTTTTTCCCCGTCAAAAACCCGACGAGGAAATGGGCGGATAAAACATTTATTGATAAGGCGCCGACCTGGTGCTCTGTAGATTTAAGGGACGGTAACCAGTCGCTTATTATTCCTATGAGTTTAGACGAAAAGCTTGAATTTTTCAAGCTCTTGGTTAAGGTAGGCTTTAAGGAGATAGAGGTAGGCTTCCCCGCCGCCAGCGAGACGGAATATACCTTTCTGCGCACCCTTATCGACAATAATATGATTCCCGACGATGTTACCGTTCAGGTATTGACGCAAAGCCGCGAGCATATTATCCGCAAAACCTTTGATGCCTTAAAGGGCTGTAAAAACGCCGTGGTGCATCTTTACAACTCTACTTCTTTAGCTCAGCGCGAGCAGGTTTTCAGAAAAACAAAAGAGGAAATTAAAAAAATCGCGACCGACGGTGCGGAGCTTTTTAATAAAATCGCCGCCGAAACGGGTGCAAACTTCCGCTATGAGTACTCCCCCGAATCCTTTACGGGAACCGAGCCCGAGTACGCATTAGAGGTCTGCAACGCGGTGCTGGATGTCTGGAAGCCCACACCCGACCGCAAGGCTATTATCAATCTGCCTGTTACGGTGGAGCTTTCATCGCCCCACGTTTACGCCGACCAGGTGGAGTATATCTGCGACAATCTTAAATACCGTGATGCGCTTGAGGTCTCCCTCCACCCGCACAATGACCGCGGCTGTGCCGTGGCGGATTGTGAATTAGGTCTCTTAGCGGGAGCGGACAGAATCGAGGGTACCCTTTTCGGCAACGGTGAGCGCACAGGCAATGCGGATATTGTAACTCTCGCCCTCAATATGTATTCTCAGGGCGTTGACCCACAGCTTGACCTTTCAAATATGCCCGAAATTGCCGAGCTTTACGAAAGGGTCACCCGTATGCGTGTATACGACCGTCAGCCTTATGCGGGTAAGCTGGTATTTGCCGCTTTTTCGGGCTCCCATCAGGACGCTATCGCAAAGGGTATGAAATGGCGCGAGGAAAAGAACTGCGAAACATGGACAGTTCCCTACCTTCCCATCGATCCGCGTGATGTGGGCAGAGAGTACGAGACCGACGTTATCCGCATAAACTCCCAGTCGGGCAAGGGCGGTATAGGCTATCTGCTTGAACACAACTTCGGCTATGTTCTGCCGACAGGTATGCGCGAGGAGGTCGGTTATACCGTAAAGAGCGTTTCCGACCACGCCCACGCCGAGCTGTCACCCAAAGAGGTGCTCGACGTGTTCACCGAAAATTATGTTAATATCAACAGCTGTATTAAGCTTGTGGATTATCACTTTGTCCGCACGCCCGAAATTAACGTTACCTTAACGGTAGAAATCGACGGCGAGGAAAAGGAGCTTAAAGCGAGCGGTAACGGCCGCCTTGACGCGGTAAGCAACGCGGTTAAAAAACAGCTCGGCATCGAGTTTTCCGAGCTTACCTATGAGGAACACGCCCTTACAAAGGGTTCCTCCGCACAGGCTATCACCTATGTAAGTGTTACTTTGCCTGACGGCAAAAAGGTCTGGGGCGCGGGTATTCACGACGACATTATAGCGTCCTCGATTAACGCGCTGTTCTCGGCAATAAACCGCAGCTTAGAGGGAGGAAAGTAAGTATGGGAATGACCTTAACTCAAAAGATTCTAGCCGCCCACGCGGGACTTGAAAGCGTTTCGGCGGGTCAGCTTATAAGTGCAAAGCTTGACATTGTTTTAGGAAACGACATCACCACCCCCGTTGCGGTAAACGAGTTTAAAAAGGCGGGCTTCCAACAGGTTTTCGATAAGGACAGAATCGCGATAGTCCTCGACCACTTTGTGCCTAACAAGGATATTAAGGCGGCGGAGCAGTCCAAAACCTGCCGCGAGTTCGCCTGCGGACATTGCGTAAGCCATTTTTACGACGTCGGCAAAATGGGCATTGAGCACGCCCTTTTGCCCGAGCAGGGTGTAGTCACAGCGGGCGATTGCATAATCGGCGCGGACAGCCACACCTGCACCTACGGGGCGCTTGGCGCTTTCTCAACGGGCGTAGGCTCTACGGATATGGCGGCGGGAATGGCGACAGGCAAGGCTTGGTTTAAGGTTCCCTCGGCGATAAAGTTTAACCTTACAGGTAAGCTCTCAGAGAATTGCAGCGGTAAGGACGTTATTTTAACAATAATCGGTTTGATAGGGGTTGACGGCGCTCTTTACAAGAGTATGGAGTTTGTCGGCGACGGGGCGCATACCCTTTCTATGGACGACCGCCTGTGCATCTGCAATATGGCTATCGAGGCGGGGGCTAAAAACGGCATTTTCGCTGTAGATGACGTAACCCTTGCCTACCTTGACGGCAGGAGCGAGCGCAAGCCTGTTATTTTTGAAGCCGACCCCGACGCGGAATATGAAAAGGTAATCGACATTGATTTATCAAAAATCGTCCCGACCGTTGCCTGCCCCCACCTGCCCGAAAACACAAAGCCCGCTTCAGAGCTTTCGGACATTAAGATTGATCAGGTGGTTATAGGCAGCTGCACCAACGGCAGAATGGAGGATATGGAGACCGCATTTTCCGTGCTTAACGGCAACAAGGTTGCAGACGGCGTGCGCTGTATCATAATCCCCGCCACAATGCAAATTTACCGCGAGTGTGTAGAACGCGGCTACATCACCGCCTTTATCGACGCGGGCGCGGTGGTATCCACCCCCACCTGCGGACCCTGCCTTGGCGGTTATATGGGTATTTTAGCGGCGGGAGAGCGCTGTATCGCCACGACAAACCGCAACTTTGTGGGCAGAATGGGTCATGTTGACAGCGAGGTATATTTAGCAAGTCCCGCTACTGCGGCGGCAAGCGCGCTTACAAGCTTTATCACCGCTCCAAAGGAGGCAGAATAATGAACACACAGGGTAAGGTATTTAAGTACCCCGACAATGTTGATACCGACGTAATTATCCCCGCACGTTATTTAAACACCCCAAACGCCGAGGAATTGGCGCTTCACTGTATGGAGGATATTGACACAGAATTTGTAAAAAAGGTAAACGCGGGGGACGTTATGGTAGCGGGCTGGAACTTCGGCTGCGGCTCTTCAAGAGAGCACGCCCCGCTTGTTATAAAGACCTGCAAAACAGGCTGTGTTATAGCCAAAAGCTTTGCAAGAATTTTCTACCGCAACGCCATTAATATCGGACTTCCGATTTTGGAATGTGAGGACGCCGCCGAGGAAATTAACGCGGGCGACGAGGTAAAGGTGGACTTTGACACGGGCATTATAACCGATATTACCACCGGCAAGACCTACAAGGCACAGCCCTTCCCGCCCTTTATTCAGAACATTATCAAAAAGGGCGGACTGCTCAAGTCCTTAAAGGAGGAAGCGTAAATGAATAAAAAAATAACCGTCCTCCCCGGCGACGGAATCGGCCCCGAAATAGTAGCCGAGGCGGTAAAGGTACTTAATAAGGTTGCCGATAAATTCGGTCACAGCTTTGACTACACCTATGTTGATATAGGCGGCTGTTCGATTGACAAATTCGGCGTACCGATTACAGACGAGGGAATGGAAAAGTGCAAGGAGTCTGACAGCGTGCTGTTAGGCGCGGTGGGCGGCCCTAAGTGGGACGGTTGCGATCCCTCTATCCGCCCCGAAAAGGCGCTTTTAAAGGTTCGCAAGGAGCTTAACCTCTTTGCAAATCTGCGCCCCACAAAGCTGTTCCCCCAGCTTAAGGACGCGTCTCCCCTTAAACAGGAGATTGTGGGTAACGGAATTGATTTACTTATAGTCCGCGAGCTTACGGGCGGCGTTTACTTCGGTAAACGTAAGACCGAAACCGTAAACGGCGAATTGGTAGCCACCGATTATATGCCCTACAGCGAGAGCGAAATCGAGCGTATAGGCAGGGTAGCCTTCGAGACGGCTATGAAACGCGGCAAGCGCTTAGCCTCGGTAGACAAGGCAAACGTGCTCGATACCTCCCGTCTTTGGAGAAAAACAATGCACCGTTTATCGGAGGAATACCCAGAGGTGGAATACAGCGACATACTGGTTGACAACACCGCTATGCAGCTTATCAAGAACCCGACCCAGTTTGACGTGCTTGTTACCGAGAATATGTTTGGCGATATACTGTCTGATGAGGCCTCAATGCTTACAGGCTCAATAGGTATGATGCCGTCAGCATCTCTTTCCTCAGGTACACTTGGAATGTACGAGCCTATCCACGGCTCCGCGCCCGACATTGCGGGAATGAATATCGCAAACCCCTTAGGCACAATTCTTTCCGCCGCTATGATGCTCCGCTATTCCTTTGATATGGCAAAGGAGGCGGACGCTATCGAGGACGCGGTTAACAAGGTGCTTGACGAAGGTTTCCGCACAGGCGATATAATGCAGGACGGCTGTAAAAAGGTCACCTGCTCCGAGATGGGCGATTTAGTAACCGAAAGAATATAAAACACTTTTAACTTAATACAAAAGCCGAGGAGCGGTAATTCTCCTCGGCTTTAGCTTTTCTGTTTATTTTTTCAAAGCAAGGGCTTTTTTAGCCTTTTCCGCGATATTTACGGCGCGCAGTCCGAACTCGTCAAGCAGTTTAGGAGCAGGTCCCGAATGACCGAAGGTATCGTAAACTCCAAGCTTTAAAACGGGTACAGGGTATTCTTCACTCAGAAGCTCGCTTACCGCTCCTCCAAGACCGCCTATTACCGAATGCTCCTCGGCAGTAACGATAGCGCCCGTCTCCTTAGCGGCTCTTATTACCGCCTCGTTATCAAGCGGCTTTATAGTGTGAACATTAATAATTCTTGCGTTTATTCCGTCCTTTTTAAGCAGCTCGTAGGCTTCAAGCGCCTCGGCAGCCATAAGACCCGTTGCAATAATTGTAACGTCGTTGCCCGCTTTAAGCTCAACCGACTTGCCAACCTCAAATTTATAATCGTCGCCGAATATAACGGGAACCGCAAGACGTCCGAAGCGCATATAAACGGGTCCGTCAAGCTCAAACGCGGCCTCAACCGCCTTTTTAGCCTCGGTCTCGTCGGCGGGGTTAATAATGGTCATACCCGGGATTGTGCGCATAAGGGCGATATCCTCACAGCACTGGTGTGTAGCACCGTCCTCGCCGACCGAAATTCCCGCGTGGGTCGCGCCGATAATAACGTTAAGGTGGGGATAGCCTACCGAGTTTCTGATCTGCTCATAGGCACGTCCCGCCGCGAACATAGCAAAGGAGCTGCAAACCACCTTTTTTCCCGTCGCCGCGATACCCGCCGCAATGCCTATCATATCCGCCTCGGCAATACCGCAGTCATAGAACCTTTCGGGGAAGGCTTTTTTAAACATACCCGTCTGTGTGGCGGCGGCGAGATCGGCGTCAAGCACCACAAAATCGTCCCTCTTCGCGCCTAATTCAACAAGAGCGTTTCCGAAAGCCGCTCTGGTAGCAACCTTTTTAATCTCTGACATTGTTTTTTGCCTCCTTACTGTAATGCGTCAAGCGTGGCTTTAAGCTCGGTCATTGCCTGCTCATATAGCTCATCATTAGGCGCGGCGCCGTGCCAGTTGACCGCGTTTTCCATATAGGAAACGCCCTTACCCTTGACGGTTTTTGCAATAATTGCAACAGGCTTGTCCGCCTTTTCCGCTTCGTTTAAGGCGGCTTCGATTTGGTCAAAATCGTGACCGTCAATCACTATTGTGTGCCAGTTAAACGCCTCAAGCTTTTTATCAATAGGCGCGGCGGAGTTAACCTCCTCAATAGTGCCGTCGATCTGGAGATTATTGTAATCCACAAAGGCCGTAAGATTGGAAAGTCCCT
>JBJEOD010000283.1:0-1755 GCA_051880535.1 Acutalibacteraceae bacterium
ATTGGTGATAAGACACATATCCGTACCCGTATCACCCGACGCTCCCTTTGCACCGCGCAAAAGCCATTGTTTTGCCCGCGTTGTCATAAACAACGCGCCTTCCTGTTTCTCTCGATTCTCCCCATACGGTACGCCTGTGAAATGGGCTTTGTATCCTGTCAGTATCATTTCGGGTTTTTGTTCAATTCTGTAGTTCATAGCTTTACCGCCTTCCAATGAAATTTTTAGTACAAGGCGAGAATATGATTTTAGCATACTGCCGTTGTTTCGAGCCTGAGACGGCAATATACCGTGGAACTGCTTAAATGCTTTTGCAAAGCTGTCCGGACTTTCATAGCCATACTTCAGTGCCACATCAATTACCTTTGCTTTCCCTGTGGCAAGTTCAATTCCGGCAAGCGACAGTCTGCGATTACGGATATACTCGCCGACTGTGAAACCGCAAAGAATACTGAACACACGCTGAAAATGATAGCTTGATGAAAAGCTTTGCGCGGCAACCATATCGTAATCAATTTTTTCAGTTAAATGATTCTCGATATAGTCTATTGCTTTTTGCATTCCAACAATCCAATCCATATTTTCCCTCCTTGCCTGCCTATATTCTATCAAAAGGTGGTTTATTTTTCCCGATATTCTGTGCTGAATATAATCGGATTATTTTGATACAATTAAAATTATCGTAAATTTCGTCTTAAACTTTTCTAAATTTAGTTGTTTTATCGATTATACCATACTCCCAAATAATTATCTACCTACATATCCCAAAATTCTTGTTATCTTTCTGAAAACATACTTGTTAAATAATGAGTTAATTTTAACTTATGAAAATATTATTGATTTGTTATCGCCGCAATGTTATAATACAACAAAAGACAAATAAGGACGGTGCGCGCAGCTGATATTTCTCCTTCAAGCCATCTAAAGGTTGAATGTTTGCCATTTCCATAACCGAGTTCACCTCACCATCTTGCGTCTTCGATTTTATTGATCGCTTCTTGAATTACACTACTGTTTCTATCAAATTCTTCTGCATCATAAGCCTCATTCAGTAAACCCAGCGCTTCATCCAAATTATCAATCGCCGCCTCTGAATCCTCAGCTCTTTGGCTGTACTGAAGATTCTCGGGAATATTATCATAATAATCCTGCTCTTCATCTTTTAAGTTGTCCAGAGTATTGATCCAAGCATAAAGATCTTTTCTGTCTTGGATTACATCCAATCCGTCAATAACTTCGCCTAATTTTTTTCGTCTTGTATTGTTCAAAAAAACAACTCCTTTGTTTTTGTTATGTTTTAATTATAATAACCTGATTTTTTTTACTGTAACTTTCGTTGAGAATGGCATTGAAATGTGTAAAAGCGAAACCCTTTCGAGCTTCGCTTAGTCTGATGTCATTATTCAATTATTGAATCTAAATTTTCTTGATAGTCTTTCCCAGACATTTCATCAACTTTTTCCTGATATTTACAGTAAGTATTTGTTGCTTCATTATCTTCAAAAGCAAATTTAGCAATCGCTTTATACCAACTGTACATCATTAATTCGGAATAGTTGGGAAGTGTTTTTAGCCAATCGTGTATATATTCTGCAGACTTTATTAGATACGGGAGAGCAAGATGTTGACATGCAATACGATCCAACCAATAGAATGTTTCTCCTAGTAATCCTTGATGTCGCAGATCTCCGTTTTGCACATCGAACTCCGTATATTGTGACCAATGAAACGCGGCTTTCTCTTTATCAAAAGTAT
>JBJEOD010000284.1:0-7719 GCA_051880535.1 Acutalibacteraceae bacterium
AACTTTTTCCCGGGTCCCTTGCCGCTGTTGTAAAGGGTCATCGGGTCCTCAAGACCTGAATCCTTGAACTTCTGTTTATTGTAATACAGGAAGAATATGTTGACGTCGTCATAGCCCGCTACGCCGTAGAGCTGGTTTTTCCATGTATAATACGAGGACTTATCCATATCTATTCCGCCTGCGGAAATGTTGTTTTTATTAAGCTTATCCTTTTCATAAATCGCGTCGTCAAGCGGAACGGCGATACGGCTTATTACCGCTGCAGGGAACATACTTCCGTGGAGATAAAGAATATCGTAGGGCTGATTGGAGGAAATTTTGTTTCCCACGGTCTTTAAGTAATCGGAAAAGGCGATTATATCGTATTTAATCTTACAGTTATACGCCTTTTCAAAATCCGCAAACATTCTTTTATCGGATTCGGTCGGAGTTTTGTCGTCGGAGATGGCGATTTTTACCGTCTTGCCGCCGAAATCAAGCCCGTCTACCGTTGTGATTTTAGAGGTGTCGATTTTTGAGGCAGAGGAAGCGGTGTTGCCGCCTGTGGTTTTGCTTGAAGAGCCGCCCGAGGAATTCCCCGAGGTCGCGTCGGAGTAATCGGTGTTCGAGCTGCCTGTTGAAGCCGCGTCCTCATCGTCAACATAGATTTCCGAGGTTATAAATGATTCGGTAGTGCCCCCGCTGCAGGCGGCAAGTGAAAACAGCATTGCCGCTGTCATCAGAATAGCAATAATACGTTTACACATTTATATTTCTCTTCTTTCTTTTAATTATTATCAGTACGGTGGTACCGACAGCTGCAAGCACTACCGCCGCAACGATTATCCAGAACCAGGGTGAGGTGAAAATTGAAGCGTTATTCTTCACTACCCGTTTGGTGACAATTTTTTTAACCTTTTTGGGGGTTGTTTCCTCAGTATCGTCGGGCAAATCGCTTGTTTCGGTGTCAACGTTTGTATCTGTGTCAAGCGAATAATCATAATCATCGTAATCGTCATAATTATCCTCGGAGTTATTTTGGCTTGCCCTTAAGGAAAGCTCGTATACAGGATCCCATTTAAGCAATTGAGAAGCCGCAAAGCCGTGACCGAAGGTATCCTCAAAAAAGGCTATCGGATTAAGCGATTTAGTGGTAAAAATAACCCTGTCCTTCTCAACAAGAATAGTATTGTTTTTAAGCTCGGTGCCGTCTGCCTCGCAGACATACAGCCTGCCCGCATTATCCGACTGCGTGTAAGGAATAGAAATTTCAAGCTCGCGCCCGTCCAAGTCCTCCTCGGTCAATATCTTTCCCTGTGCGTCCTTAAGAATAATTTTATAGCCGATTCCCTTGAAATCAAGGTAGCTGGAGGCGGCCTTTTCGGCAATCTCGCTTGAGGGGGTATACGGCACGAGGCTCAAAGACGCATACCTGTTAAATTCGTCCTCGTATTCGAGCTTTTTAAGCGCTACCTGCACGCCGGTTGAGTTATCGGTAACGGACTTTATATAAACAGGGTCAACGGGAGTAACACCCTCGGCGTAAACGCCCAGCTGTTCTATTCTGATTCGCATATCCTGTCCCGCGGTGGGAAGAATTATCCTGAAGCCCACATATCTGCCGACGGGTTTATTGCCCGTAAATTCAAACACCTGATTGGTGCCTGTGTGGGTGGCGGACTGACCTGCGCGCCATTTGCCGTAATTGTTCTGATACACCGCCAGATTTTCAGGCTCGTACAAATCCTCTAAGGTTTCGCTGATATAAATCTCATAAATCTGTGTTGAGAAATCGATTGAGTTGTGATAAAAGCTTGCAAACAATACCTTGTCAATCGTAACGGTCTGTCCTAAGCTGTAGGTTGCGCGGAAGGGAGTGAAGACCTCCTCCACGTTTTCGCCCGTATAATGGGTTGAGCCGTCATAGACCGTGCCGTCGGTCACCTTGCCTGTAAAGGACTTGATTTTATAATCCGTTCCGTCGTCATAGGTGTTGGTGCTTCGCGCATAGCGGATAAGGTTGTATTTATGGTTTGCGGATACATACTCCTGATCCACAATATCCTCATAAACCGTATATTCATACGCGGGCTTGGGTATCTGGCTCTCGTCTCTTTCGCCGTAAACTGCAATCTCCTTTAGGTAAACATTCTGCTCGTTGTACGCCTTGGCGGCTTCGGCGGGGTTAAGGTTTTTAACGGTGATTTCAACACCCACAAAATGCCCCGAAAGCTTTTCGTTGAATACTATTTCCTGTGCTGCCGAGCAATCGGTATTATCATAAAAGGCAACCCAGTTTTTCCTGTCGAAAATAGTATTCTTATCATCCGAAATATAGATGTTATAACGTCCTATCTCATTGCCCTTTAATCCGTAAAGCATTATGCTTTGAATGGAACAGTCAAAATAGCCCAAATCAAGCTTAAATCTCAGCTTTGTGGTTCCGGGACCCGAGGTATACTGACGGAAGTTAAGGGTGTCGCCGGGTTCCTTGTGTGTAAAGCCGTCCAGCGCAACCTGCCCGTCGCAAAGCATATTAAGCGAGCGCGGATAGGTGCCTCCCTCGCCGTAAGCGAGATAATAGCCGTCGCCCGAAATTGTTGAAGCCACAAGGCTGATAATTCCCTCTGTCAAAAGATTTCTTGAATGGTTTTCGGTTACAAATTCCTCGTTAAGGGTATCGTCCGATACATTAGTCCGAACAGTATAGGCGTCGCCCACCTTCATACCGTAAATATTAAGCTCGGAAAGCTCGGCAAAGTCGCCGTTTGAGTCGGTTGCTCCCTCATCAAACTGTATTCCTATATACTTTATATAATGCGGTTCGTCAAAGCTGTAAAGAGCGGGAGTTTTATCGCCGCTGTTATAGGTTTTAATAACATACAGGCAATCCTCTGTGTAAAGCTTTTCCCTGTCCTCGCTCAGATAAATCGAATAGCCCGCAGGAAGTGATTTTTCGGTAAGCGCCACCAAAACCGAATCAACAAAATACATTGCTCCGAGCTCAACCGTGAGCTGTGCTTTTTCGCCGTCCTTTATTGCTACTCTTAAAGCGCCGTCGGTTTTTCCGTCCGAAAGAAGCGGAAGCTTTTTGCTGTCGTACTCGCAGTTGATAAGCTCAATGCAGCTTATTTCCTTAATAGCGCCCGAATAATTATTTTCAATATAATTTTCTTCAAGTGAATCGTTATCTGTATATTCCTTAGGCATAACATAACCGTATGCCCCAAGCTCTAATAGACACAGCGCCGCGCCCGAATCGGTTTCGGGAATATCGGAAAACTCAAATCCGATATATGTGCACCGCCGACCTACCTCTAAAACCTCAAGTCGGTTATGAATCTTTTTTGTTCCCTTTTTATATTCGGAAACAGGCTCTGTATTATAAAGAGCGCTTTTTGAATCCGAAAGATAAATTTTATAAGCCCCTGGAGCTAATTCGCCCACCGAAACCAAAAAGCGTTCAACATAGTAAGCGTCGTCAAGCTTATATGTAAATCTGAGCGGTGAATCCTTCGCCGCCGCTGATGGCTCAAAGAGTAAGCCGTCGGCATCCTCATCGCCCTTATAGCCTTCATTTTCAACCTTTCCGTCAATCAGCTGAGCGGTATCTCTCGGATATTTTTCGTCCTTGCCCGAATAAAGCAGATGTGCATCGGTATCAAGGACTGCGGTATTGAGAATATTGTTACCGCTCATACCCGCTACGGTTTCATCGGACATCTCGGTTCCCGAAACAAGACCGTAGGCGGCAAGCTCGGTTAAAACAAAGCCGAGGAAATCCGAGCCGTCGTAAAGCTGACCGCTTGAGCCTGTGATTTCAAAGCAAATATACCGCACGTTCATAGGCGAATCAAGGGTTAACAGTCTGTTACAGGTATTACCCGTTTCGTCCTTAACGCTGATAATTTTATTATCCGTCTTGCAGATAAGCCCGAACTCAAACCTCGCCAGAGTCTCAGCCGCGTAAACATTATATTCTGTTACGGGAGCGGCCTCGGACCAGCCTATAAGCACGCTTGAAAGCTGTTTTACACTTCCGAAATCGAATATAATGCGGAAGCCCATAGTCGCCTTGTAGCTCCTTATTCCCGCCGCGCCGCCTGCGGGACCTTTACCCTCGGTTCCCGCGCCGAAATCGGTATTAGCAGTGTCGCCGTCCCTCATTCTGGCTACGTTTGTCGCCTCGTTTGAGTAAAGCCAGCCATACTGATGTCCGCTCTGCCAGGGATATATTCTATACTGCGCGTCTTTAATATAGTTTACATCCTTACGCTCAAGCACTTCATCATTGCCGATTGTGCCCATCGAAAAGCCAAGCGACGTATCGGGAGTAGGCTCAGCCAAGGTCGGAATAGCAAGGAAGATTCCGCACATCATACTTACGCTCAGCATAATCGATAGCAATTTTGCTGAAAATGATTTTAATTTCACAATTTTACCTCCATTCAAGCATCTGTCTGCAAATCCGATGAATCAGCAGAGCGAAGCTCCTCTAAACCGATGAAATAATCATCATTTATAAATTCCTCTGCGTGCAGATTTTTCTCACAGAGCAGCCCCTGCTCAACCGACCATATACAACAGAAGGATACCTTGCCCTTAAAGCCTTTTTTGAGGTAATAAAGCAGATTTGCAAAATCGCCCGGCTCCTCTGTTGCGCCGCCCTCGTTTACGCCAAGCTCCGAAAAACCAACGGGCTTTCCAAGCTCGAAATACCCTGAAAAATCCCACAGCTCAAGCTCTCTTGCAATGGAACGCTCGCCGTTGGAATTCCCCTGGGAGTAAAGGGTAAAGCCAATAACGTCAACATAATCGTTGCCCGGATAATAATTAAGCCCGTAGCTTGCCCCTCCCGGAGCCTGCGGTGCAAAGCACCATATAATATTGTCAAGCCCTCGCTCGTTCACCATATAATCGTAATGCTGCCGCCAGATGTTTTTAAAATGGTAAAAGCCGCTTTCGGTTCGGGTATAACATTCGGGATGATGTCGGTTAGTCATTTCCACAAAGGGTCGGTAAAAAACCGTAACTCCCCTATTCTTTAAATCCTCAAGCGCGTCGCCCCAGTTTTTCTGATGAAGTAAATATCTTTCGTAGACCTTCATATTTCGGTCGGGGTTTTCCGCGTCGAAATTTCTTAAAAAATCCACGGGGTCTTCCTCGTCCTTAAAATCCTCAATTAAAAAACGTCCCCACGAATTTTGCGAATGTACCATACATAACGCGCCCTCTTTAAAATGGGCTTCAACCCTGCGGTTAGCCTCCCCGTAATTAAAGCGGAGCGCCGCCCTGTCGTATGGGTAATATGTACTGTACATTGCGGGCGATACCCCGAAGGTCTCTGCGAGCGCCCTGTAGTATCCGTCCGCCTTGGGGTCGGGGTTGCCGAGATGCTCGAAAGCCCCCAGTACACTGCGCCCGTTTTTCGCCGCGGAATTTAAAAATTCAATTTGAGCTGTTTTTGACTGATTAATATGTTTAAGCATTTTATTTCTCCCAAAATAAGCTGTATACCCAGAGGCGGGAAATTAAGCGCGATAAAGCAGCAACGGCAAACCCGCATATGCTGCTTTATCCCTGAATTTAAAGACTAATCGAAATCAGTTGGTTCTAAGTGCTTTAAGCTCCTGCAAATCAATAAAGAAATCGTTGTTTATGAAATATGACTGACCGACATTGTTACTGCCGAAAAGTCCGTAGTCCTCGGTCCAGACCGAAGCAAAGGAAATGTTGCCTGCAAAGGTTTTTCCGTCCTTAAGCGGCGTGTTTAAGATGTTATCAAGCAGGGCCTTAAAATCGCCGCTTTGGGTTACGCCGTCCACGGTTACAGGCGACACACCCAGCTCCGAAAAGCCGACGGGCTTACCTGTATCATAATAACCCTGAAAGCTGTAATTTACAATATCGTTTTTAAAGTTGTATTTATAGGTTTCGTCGCCGTTGGAATAAAGGGTCAAGCCGATAATATCCACATAATCGTTGCCGGGATAGAAATTCCTGCCGCCGCTGCCGTACTGATTCGACCAACCGCCGCCTGCCTGAGGAGCAAAGCACCAGATTATGTTATCAAGCCCGCGTTCCTTTTCCATATAATCGTGGAGCTGTATCCACACGTTTTTAAATGACTTATATCCCTGCGCGGTATTGGTATAGCAATCGCGGTGAAGCTTATTTGTCATCTCAACAAACGGTCTGAAAATCACGGTAACCCCCGCGTCCTTTAATTCTTCGAACGCGTCCGCCCATTGCGAGCGGTAGTATAAATAGGTTTCATAAACCCCTGCGATTTTCTCGCCTGTATAATCCGCGTCGAAATTTACAATAAACTGTTTTTCGGTTAAAGCGTCGTAATTATCAAGACTGCTGTATGTTGCACTGATTATATCATTCGCCCAGTTGTTCTGGACAAAGACCATACAAAGCGCGCCCTCTTTGTAATGCTCGATAATGCGCTTGTTTGCCTCTTCGGTCTTGATACTGCCGTTTGAATATGGGTAAAAGGTGTGATATATCGCGGGGGTTACGCTGTAGTCCGAAACAATATGCGAATAGTTGTTGTAGTCGTAATCGTAGGCAGGTCTGTTCATATGGTCGAACGCCCCCAAAATTGCACTGTTTTGCGCCTTTGCCGCCTCAAACGCCGCAATATACGATTGCTTGTTGTAATTACCCGGCAGGGTTATACTTTTTTTTTAAGATTTACCAAATCAAGCAGATTGAACGAGCCGTCGCCGTTTGCGTCCTTAAGTTTTAAGGAGAAATCCCCGTTTCCGAGCAGTTCCTTGCGAAGCAGTACCAAATCGTCCGCCTGATATGCATTATCGCCTGTTAAATCTCCCGCTTTAATTGTAAAATCCTTTGCGTATTTAACGGTTATGCTCGCTCCCTCCTCTGCCTCAATAACAACATAGGCGCCTGAATAAATATCGCTTATGTTCTTACTTGAAAACAATACCTTATTCGGGTGCTGCGCATCGAAATCGGGAACGGCATATTTTGCGATCGGAGTGCTTTCCGTGTTGGGCTCTTCGCCGTAAACCGATACCATATAAGGCTTATCTGATTTAACTAAGAGTGAATTAAAATCAGTTTCGGCTGTATTAAAGGTGAATACCTCGGGTGTAAACTCATTATCCGCCGCCTTTTCGGTATAGACGTCGCCGTATTCGTCAGATACGCTGTAATAATCCGCTTCCGCTTCGGGAATAACATGAGGAGTCGAGTAAGCTCCGAGCTCGGTTAAAAGGATAAGCCTTTTATACGTGCTGGTGGAATTGGTATTAGGTGCCAGGTCATCATATGTGAACTCAAACCAAACGCACTTTGCTTTAACAGGCTCAGAGAGTGAAATCAAACGGTTGCAAACCGCATCGGACTCATCATGCTTGCTTGCAACAAGCTTTAAGCTTGTATAATTAATATTGATGTTATCCGCAACATAGATGTTATAACCTCTTACATTAAAGGGAGCAGCATCGCTTGAACCCCAGCTGATTAAAAACTCAGAAATTTCCTTGACCTCCAAAAGGTCATACATAAACATTATTGAATTATCAGAGGTTCCTGTATCTGACCCTGTATAAACACAAATAGAGGTTCCGTTAGTGCCGGTATAATCCGCATAGCTGAAAGTAGTGGAATTACCATCCGTCATTGCCTTTGCGTGTCTAAGGAAATGAGTAGCACCGCCGGTCCATCCTCTGATATCGAATTTTACAGCGCCTGTGTTGGTTTTGG
>JBJEOD010000285.1:0-7683 GCA_051880535.1 Acutalibacteraceae bacterium
CTTACAGTAATAAAATCGATAAGCTATGTAACCGAACATACTGTCCACCCTTTCCTTTAAAATCTGAATTTAATTTTAACCTATTTTTTCCCTTTTGTCAAGAGCTAAAGCAAAATTTCTTTAACGATTTAAAGCTTTAAACTGCTAAATTCATTCTACAATCAATTCTTTAATGGAGCGAAGCTGATAATCCACGTTTTTAAGAAGCTCAGGTCTCTTAAGCGCGACCGCCGCTCCCTTTACAACGCTGTGGGCGGGGTCGTCGAGCTGATGAACCTCAATTCCCAAATATTTTTTAAGCTTATCGCCTAAACCGTTAAGCTGTGAGCCGCCGCCTGTTAAATACATACCGTCCTCTGTAATATCCGCCACCAAATCCGGGTCGGTGCGGTTAAGCACCTGACGGATAGCGTTGCATATAGTCTCAACCGTCTCGCTTATAGCCTCAAAAACCTCGCCCGAGGAAATTTCAAAGCTTTCGGGCAGACCCGAAAAGACGTTTCTTCCCTTAGCGACTATCGCAACCTCGATATCCCGCTTTACCGCCGAGCCTATCTTAATCTTAATCATCTCCGCCGTAAGGGGTCCGATTTCAACGTTGTATTCCTTGCGGACATATCTTATAATCTGCATATCAAGGTCGGAAGATGCGGTTTTAAAGGACTCGCAGACCGCGATACCGCCGAGTGAAATCACCGCAATATCGGTTGTACCCGCGCCTATATCCACAATAAGGGTGCCGCGCGGCTTTGAAAAATCGAGCCCCAAGCCGAACGCCACCGCAAGGGGTCCTTCTATTACCGAAACGTTGCGCCCTCCCGCCGATTCAACCACGTTTGAAAGGGAATGGTGCTGTAATTCCGTAAGACCCGCAGGCAGAGTAGCCATAATACGCGGGCGCAAAATACGGTTGCCGAACGCCTGCTGCATATAGTTTTTAAGCATAATTTCGGCAATATCGTAGTCCGAAATTACACCCCGCTCAATAGGCGTTACACAGACAAGGCTGTCGGGCGTTCTGCCCATAGTCTGCTTTGCCTTTTCGCCGAAATACACGGGCTCCCAGGTTTCGCTGTCCACCGTCACAACGTTGGGCAGCTCAAGCACAACCTTTGAGCTCGAAAAAATAACTGTTTTTGAAGATCCTAAATCTATTCCTATATCGGTAGCCATAGCTGTCCTTTCGTTTAAATTAATGAATATATTAATTATATCATTAATTATTGCTTTTTACCAGTATTATTTTCTTCCCTCTTCTTTTTAACGGTTATGAGCGCGGTAACGCAGTAAACCGAGTCCGCACCGATAGAGAAAAGCTGTCCCGCGCACTCATCAAGGGTGGCTCCTGTTGTCCTTATATCGTCCACAAGCAGGAGCGTTTTCCCGCTTGCAGAGCCTTTGGCGGCATATCGTCCCTTAACGTTTTTAAACCGCTCCTTGCCGAAGAGGTCGTGCTGTCTTTTCCCCGCATTTAAGCAGACAAGCAAATCCAAAAGCGGCACGCCTAATATTTCGGAAAGCCTTTCCGCCAGCACGCGGCTCTGATTGAAGCCGCGCCTTAAAAGCCTTCGCTTATGCATAGGCACAAAGGTAACGCCGTCAAAGCTTATGCCGCGGTACTCATTCTTGACCGTTAGCGCCATTTCATTTGCCAGAAAATCCGCGCTGTTTAATTTTCTGCGGAATTTAAAGGCATAAACCGCCCGTTTAGCAGACCCCTCATTGATAAAGGGTGCGATACAGCTGTCAAATCTGAATATACGATACTTACACTGACATTCCTTTTTAGGCAGACCGCACCGCATACAGCGATTTTTAGGGTCACAGCGCAGAAGCGTTTCGCGGCAGTATTCGCACAGAGTCTCGCCCTCGCCTATAACCTCGCCGCAGGCGGCGCAGGTATTCGGGAAAAAGGCGGCTTTAATAATCCTTGCTATTACCTTCATAAGCGCTGTCTTCCCTTAAAAATTGCTTAAGCAGAGTATACCGAAGGGTTTTGCGGTCGTTTGAAACCATATCGTTCCACACCGTCTCGCTCCCGACCGCGACCAGAAGCTTTTTTGCCCTTGTTACGGCGGTATAGAGAAGATTTCGGTATTTAAGCTTTTGGGGTACGTCGAAAAGTGGCAAAACAACACAGGTATACTCGCTCCCCTGACTTTTATGCACCGTGACGGCGTAGGCTAATTCCAGCTGACCTAAATCCTCCGAAAAATAGGTGACAACCCTGTCGTCATACCTGACTTTTAACACCCCGCCGCGTTTATCGATATCGGTTATAAAGCCGACGTCGCCGTTAAAAACCCCTGTGCCGTACTCGCCGTTATCCCGCCTGTACTGCAAATCGTAATTATTCTTTATCTGCATAACCTTATCGCCCTCACGAAGGTATATCCCCTTAAAGGCAAGCTGTGACTTGCCCGAGGTATTAGGGTTAAGCGAGCTTTGGAGTATATTGTTTAGGTTGACCGTTCCTGTTTCGGTCAGTCTTGACGGGCAAAGCACCTGAATATCGCGTATAGGGTCAAAGCCGTATGCGGCGGGGAGCCGCTCGCAGACAAGCTCCTCAACCGTGCGGCTTACAGAAAACCTGTCCGACCTGCGGAGAAAAAAGCAATCGGAGCTTTTATCCGAAAAATCCGCTCTTTCGCCCTTTATTATCGCGTGGGCGTTGGTGATAATGCGGCTTTTCCCCGCCTGTCTGAACACCTTTTTAAGGCGGATAGAGGGAAAAATATCGGAGGATAAAATATCGTTAAGCACGTTCCCCGCGCCGACGGCGGGCAGCTGGTCGGAATCCCCCACCAGAATAATGCGGCAGGAAAGCCTTAACGCCTTTAAAAGGCTGTCGAACAGCAACGCGTCAATCATTGAAGCTTCGTCAACTATTATAACGTCGCAGTTAAGGGGATTTTTCTCGTTTCGTGAAAACTGCTGATTGTCGCCGTCGGTCCATTCCACCTCCAAAAGGCGGTGAATGGTTTTCGCCTCCCTGCCCGTAAGCTCGGTCATAAGCTTTGCCGCCCTGCCTGTGGGTGCGGCAAGCTCCAGCTCAAGGTTGCGGTTTTCAAAAAGGCTTATTATGGCGTTAAGGGTGGTGGTTTTTCCCGTTCCGGGTCCGCCCGTTAAAATAAGTATACCGCTTGAAAACGCCTCAAAAATCGCCTGCTTTTGCAGGTCCTCAAACTGTATTCCGAGCTTGCGCTCCACATTTTCAATTTCAAGCGCGTCTACCGTGACGCTTCTGTTTATGTATCTTTTGACCGAAACAAGCCGCGCGGCGATATGCTCCTCGGCAGAATAGTAGTCGGGAATTGACAGATATTCAACCCCTAACACGGATTTTGAATTAATCCTGAAGCAATCCACCAAGCGGTCCAAGCAGATTTCCACGGTATCGCGGTTACATTCAAGCAGGTTCACCGCGACCTCGCAGAGCTTGCCGCGCGGCAGGCAGGTATGACCGTTTGCAAGATTTTTTCTTAGCACATATTCAACACCCGCCGAGACCCTTAATTCGCTCGATTTATCAAAGGAAAAGTCCTCCGCTATGTCCTCCGCCGTCTCAAAGTGAAAGTCAAGTCCCTCCTCGCAGAGCGCGTATGGGTTGCTTTTAATAATTTCGGTCGCCCTGTCGCCGAAGCGGCGGTAAATCGCAAGACATTTATCGGGGGTTACACCGTATTTTGAGAGCATCAGCATAATATCCCTTACGCCGTACTGCCTGTTATATTCCTCAGAAATCGCCGTCGCCTTTGAAAGGGTTATACCCTTTACGGTGGCTAAATCCTTCGGGCTGTTCTGTATTATATCGAGCGCGTCCGCGCCGAATTTTTCCACGATTTTCTGCGCTGTGGCGGGACCTATGCCCTTAATCGCGCCCGAGGAAAGATAGCGGAGAATTGCCGCCGCGTTCTGCGGAGTTTTTCTTTCAAAATGCTCGGCTTTAAACTGCTCGCCGTAGGAGGGGTGAACCGTATAGGCGCCGTAAAAGACCGCCGCATCCCCCTCGGTCAAAAAGGGCAGAGAGCCTACAACCGTAACACATTCACGACCTGTGCGCACCTCGGCTACGGTATAGCCGTTGCTTTCGTTTCGGTAGGTGATTTTTTCGACCGTTCCGTTTATTTCCTTAACCGAATCGGGCTGTACTTCCTCCATTTTAAAGCGCTCTCTCCTTCCGAGGGTAAACTAATCTCAGCCGAGCGGGATATATTCGCCTATTTCCGCCTTAAGCTCTTCAGGGGTAAGATAGTTTACCCCGTACTTTTCCGCAATATACCTGCACGCCTTATCTCTCTTTTTGTCAAGGCCGTTATTAACCGCGATAATATAATCGGAATACGAGCTTCCGAGCCACATTTTCTGCTGTACGGCAAATAGCAGCTGTTCCTCGGGGTCGTTGCCCGACAAAAGCACCACCGAATATGTAAGCGCTTTGCGGCGCGGTGCGGTAAGCCTGAGCTTTATTCCGTGCAAAAGCTCCGCGAGACCTAACATTGAAAGACAGAGCAGCAAGGTAATAATAATATATCTGATAAGCATTGTTTTCACCCCGATAACAGTATATTCGGGATTTAAAAAAATGCTAACCCTACCATATAAATAAAGGGCTTTTTAAGCCCTTTATTAAGATTTACTTTATTTTCACGGTTGTGCTGTAGGTGCCTACCTGCCAGACGTTATTATAGGAATCCGACCTGACAGTAACAAGCACGGTATGCTCCCCCGCCGCCTTATCCGACAGGTCAACTTCCGCGTAAAGCATACTGTCGTTAAGCTTTGAAATCACCGACTTGGGACCGCATATTTTCACGTTTTTAACCGCCGAGCCGCTTGTGGCTGTAAGCCCTGCCGAAAGCCCCTTGTACCTTACATTTGAAACCGTAAAGGTTTTTTCGGAATAGCCCGACATATCAATCGTAACGGTAAAATCCTCAATAGTATCAAGCAGTCTTACCCCGTCGGGCAGCTTTGCAGAGACAACAAATTTATTTGAAGAAACCGAAACCGCGGTTATATCAATCGCAGAAAGGGTTACCTGGGAAATCTTGTCGATAGCGTCGGGCGTGCCTATAACGGTCACGCTGTCGTGGTCAACACTGTAGGCTATACTGCTCTTAGAAAAGCCCGAAGGCAGATTGGTGAAATCCGCAATGACGGGAACCGTTTTTTTCTTTGAAATAGGCACGGTCACCTTTACGGCGCTTTCGCTTAAGGTGAGATTGGTCATATCTACCGCCTCGCCGTTTTCGTTGTAAAGCCTTATCTCCGCGTCATAGGTCGTGCTTTCGCTTAAGGTCTCGTTAACGGCGGCGTACACCTCGACCGTGCTTATTGTGTTGATAACCGTGCGGGGGCCCTTGATTGTCACGGTATCGCTCTCGGTGCCGCTTACAACCGCTGTTTCAGCGATAAGCCCCTCCACCGCGCTCGCACCCTCCGCGCGCGCCTTAATGGTAAACTCCTTGGTATCCACATAATCAAAATATACGTTGACCGCGGACGGAGAAATACTGATAAATTCGTAATCGGATACCACCGTGTTTTTACCGCCCGAAACCTCAAGCTGATACTCCCCGGGTGCGTTTATGGCCGCGGCAGAGGCGTACACATAAAAATCGCTTGGCTGTAACGCGGAGACCACATAGCTCGGTCCCTTGATTGTAACCGTGAATTTCTGTGAAGAAATATCCCCTATTATCTCCATATTATTTTCGGAGGCAAAGGTGTTTTCAAGGTTAATACTGACGGGAATATCCGTAAATGTGCGGTCAATATCGGGATTCTGATTAATCATTATTACAAGCCAGAACACAAAGGCGGCTATAAGCGAAAACGGAATTGTGAAACGCTTGTTGTAAAGCAGCTTTTTTAATGAAAATTTAGCGGGAAGCTTTATTTTCCGTTTCATCTTCTTTAGCAGCGTCCTTTCCGTTTGCTTTTTTGAAGGGGTTGAGACGTTTGATAGCCGCCGCAACCCTGCTATCGTTTTCTTTGTTTTCGTCGCTTATAAGCAGTCTGCGAAGCTCCTCGCAAGCCGAAATTGCGTTGTAGTTTCTTGTTATAATGCCGTTGGAGACTATTGAAATCGTACCCGTTTCCTCTGATACCACAAGCACCACTGCGTCGGAATTTTCGGTCATTCCGATAGCCGCGCGGTGCCTTGTGCCGAGCTGTGAGGAAATGTCCTCCCGCTGGGTAAGGGGCAAAATACAGCCCGCGGCGTAAAGCCTGCCGTCCCTTATAATGAGCGCCCCGTCGTGAAGGGGGGATTTAGGGAAAAAGATGTTCCCCACCATAGCGACCGAGGGCGAGGCGTTAATGACCGTGCCCGTGTCTATAATCTCGCCCAACTGGGTTGAACGCTCAAACACAATAAGCGCGCCCGTCCTGCTTTCCTGCATAGAGCCCGCCGCGCGGCTAACCTTATCTATACAGTCCTCCAGCGGATTGTCCGACATATCGCCCTGAGTAGTCATTAGCTTTGTGTGACCCACTCTTTCAAGTATTCTTCTGAGCTCGGGCTGGAAGATAATCGCTATCGCTATAATAATATAATCCACAAAGCGCGACAGCACCCACTTCATAGTGGTCAAATTCCACCAGTTGGCGACAAAGTAGATTAAAAACAGTATAATAAGACCCTTTGCAAGCTGACCCGCTCGGGTTTCGCGCATAAAGCCTATCGCCTTGTATATAATATACGCCATAAGGAGAATATCGATTATATCAAACGGTATCCTCATACTGGCGACAGCATATATAATTTGATTGAAAAAAGCGTAAATTGCATTAAATATGCTGCTCACGGTCAAACATTCCTTTTCAAAGTCTATTTATAATTTATTTTAGCATATTTTTTTTTTTCAATCAATAGAAAAATTAATATTTTTCAATATTTTTTATATATGCTTTAAAATATTTACAAGACCTCTTATATCCGACTGTGTGTTAAAGGATGCAACCGACGCCCTAACCGCTCCCGAATCGAGTGTGCCTATCTGCCTGTGGGCGGAGGGAGCGCAGTGAAGTCCGCCCCTTACAGCTATTCCGTTATCGCTTAAATATTCCGCGACCTCGCCGCTCGCCTTACCGTAAATATTAAAGGAAAGGACGGGCGCGTACATTCCCGCTGTAGGCTCGGGCGTGTAAAGCTGTATTTTTTCGAGCCTTGAAAGCTCCTTATATAAATAGCGTATCAAATCAAGCTCATGTGCGTATATTTTTCCTATTCCTATACGCTTTACATAGTCTATTCCCGCACTAAGCCCCATAATAGCGGGCAGAGCCACCGTTCCGCTTTCAAGCCGTTCGGGCAGAGAATCGGGCTGGAACGGCTCTATTGAGTTTGTCCCCGTTCCGCCCTCGATAATAGTGTTTTCTATCGGCTTTTCGCATATAAGAATACCTACCCCCATAGGCGCGTAAAGCCCCTTGTGCGGCGCTACACATAAATAATCTATATTCATTTCCCGCATATTAATGGGTATTACCCCCGCCGTCTGCGCCGCGTCTACTGCAAAGGGAACTCCCCTTTCGCGGCATAGCTCCCCGATTTTTGAAACGGGAAGAATTTTTCCGAGGACGTTTGACGCCCCTGTACAAATAATAAGCCTTGTATCGGGCAAAAGCTTTTTCTCAAACTCCCTTACGGTTAGAGCGTCGTCTGTAAGGGAGACA
>JBJEOD010000286.1:0-7675 GCA_051880535.1 Acutalibacteraceae bacterium
GAGTACGTCAAGTCCGTTTTCGATTGCGGTCTTAACATATTCCTCCGGTGTTCCGTCGGCATGGCGACAATGATAGGTATGTGTATGATAATTAACCAACAATGCAATTCACCTCATATTATTTTCGATTAAAGCGTATCCCCAAGCCGTAAAGGAAACATATAAAAAGCAGAATAAAAGCTAAAGCTGAGATATTATTCAAATACAGGAATATTTTTCATGGAATATACAATAGCTTCGGCAATTCTTATATGACCTTTTGCTCCCGGGTGGAGTCGGTCTGTGTTGGTATTGGAAAAAAACCTCTCTGCCTGCACATCATTAAGCGGAAATAATCCGCTGGCAGCGTTTAAATCTATGAGTGAACACGCCCATACATTCGCCGCCTCCTTTACAGCAGCAATATATTCATCAAAAAAATATCCCGAACAATTAGCATACATTTCATCATATTGAATATTATCTCCGCCAAAATTCGCGTAAGCTCGGTGAATCGGTGTAATCAGTATTATTTGCTTTGTAGGATATAGCTCCCTGATTTGCGATAAAACAGTATTAATACTGCCCTTAAATGTTTCTATATCGGTATTAAAGCTTCGATGCTTTCTTAAAGCATAACGCGGCATATCAGCGTCATAACCGACAACAACCTGCTCCTCTGTCGGTTCAGAGTACCATTCGCCTATTTTGCGTCCAAAGTAATAATCATTGGTCCCCGCAAAAACCACAACCGCATCGATCTTGTCTCCGCACTCGTCATACATAGCTAACACCTGGTCCTTCAATTCCGAAAAAACTGCTCCGTTTTTTGCGTAGCTGTAGGATTTACAACCAAAAGCTTTAGCAATTAAGTTCCAATAACGTTCTTCGGTTTCCAAACCGATTCCCTCTGTTATTGAATCGCCCAAAAAACCGATTGTCTTTTCTTTCCATTGTGATTCCATAAAACAAAACCCACCTATACAATTAATTATTATCTGCTTTTAAATGCAGTTGAAATTCTGCGGTACAACCTCACATACACCGGGAGAGTATGTTTCGCTCAAGGCCTGTGTTTTAGCTCTTGTCTCACTTCTTACCTGCTTCAATGCCTGCTCGCAGGATTCATAGGGAGATATAGTACAGCAAAAGCGGAAGGTATGGGGATGAAGCTCGTACATCTCCTCGGGCTCGGGACCGCAGGAATGGCTTCCAAGCGGGCGCATTTTATAATCTATATACAGATAATTCTTATCGGAATAACAAAGCTCATCGCGGTGACGCGCTTTCGTAAGATTTTCCAACGTAAAATTATGATAAGAAAAAGAGAATGAATTGCTTCCCGCTACCGTAATACCGCGGCCGTTACCGTCGGTAATATTCAAGAAGGCTGTATCCTCGTGGTTGCCTGTTTCCTGCGGAACATCATAAACCGTGTTAAGCTGCGAAACATCAGCCGAGTATAGTCCGAATGGTGCCGAAAGCTTCCTGTCGGGATAGCTTTCAAGTTCTCCCCTGCCGTACCACTCTGCGCGGTTATATTTACTGTCCGCCTCAAAACACAATCCGATTCTCGGCAGAGTATTAGGCAAATAACCGTATGGATTGCCGGTCAGCTCGACAAATATACTTCCGTCAGAATAAATATCGTAGGAAACAGAAGTCTCGAACCCTGCAAATATTGCAGGAGGCAATGTTTTGCCCGAAGCGGTTATTCGGAAGAACTCCTTAAACTGCTTAGTCTCCAGGTGTTCACACGAGAACGCTGCATGGTGCAAATAACAGCTGTTCCAGTCACCCGCCCGCTCATCTCTCAATCCTACAATACCGTCATTATCGGTCGGTGCACGGTAAAGCGACATTTTCATATTTTCAACAGGTAAGCTCTCGCCCTTATATGTATAGCTTTTAAGCATACCGCGGTCAAATACTATTACGCAGTCATTAACAGTAACGGTTATTTTGTCTGCTTCAAGCTTAGCCTCACCGTCAAAATCGGGATATACAGCTTTAGCCTTTTCCTTTACTGTCGGCATTTCAAGCTGACAAAAGCTTACAAGCTTTTCGGCTTGGTAAAATTTCATATTGATTCGGTAGACCGCACCTGCAACAGGTTCAAAGGCTTTATAAGGCGGTTTGAGCAGCACCTCGGTATGCGGGGCCGCGCCCGGAGCCGTCATAGCTCCTTTGTCTATAACTATATAATCCTCTAAAAGCTCCCACTTAAGTGTAAATTCGCTCAAATCGGTAAAATCGCAGGTGTTTAAAAGACGTATTCCGTCACGGTATTCCGCCCAAACAGGCGAATAAACCTGAAACACCTCGCGCATAGAGGGCTTTTCCCTGCCGTCCGAAAACAGAAATCCGTCAAGGGTAAAATTACTCCAATGATTAAAATCATCAAAATCGCCGCCGTAAAGGTAACGCGGCTCACCGTTTTTACCTTCGACAAAAAATCCGTGATTTTTAAACTCCCAAAGGAATCCGCCCGCAAACCAATCGGTATGGTATATTTTATTCCAATAATCGTAAAGTCCGCCCGGACTGTTACCCATTGCGTGAGCATACTCGGTCAGAATAAGAGGCTTTCCGCCGTTATCGGGATAATCCTCAAGTGCCGCAAGGGTGCAGTAGCCGTTCTGCCTGAAATCGGTAAAGCGGGGGTTGTAAAAATCGTCCTGTGCCTGCAAAACCGGCTTCGGGTCATTTAAAGTTCTTAAATACTCCGCACATTTTTCTGTGTTTTCACCGTTTCCGCATTCATTGCCTATTGACCAGATAACAACCGCAGTTTCGTTTTTATCACGCTCAACCATACGCTTGGTTCTGTCAAGAAATGCATCAAACCACATAGGACTCTTATTCAGATACCCCTGATCTCCGACTGTGTGACAGCCATGGGTTTCAACATCTGCCTCGTCTGCAAGGTAAATACCGAGCTCGGCCGCTATTTCATAAAGCACGGGGCTGTCCGGATAATGCGAGCAGCGTATTGCGTTGATATTATTTTTCTTAATCAACCTGAGCTCTCGCTCGGTCTGCTCTGCTGTCAAAGCCTTGCCGTTTTTGGGGTTGTGCTCGTGGCGGTTAATACCCTTTAAGGTTATGGGCGTACCGTTTATAAGCAGATGCGACCCTTCAACCTTAACGGTTCTTAAGCCCACTCTTTTGCTGTGGCTTTCCAAAGCCTTACCGTCCTTGCTTAATGTAAAGGTAAGGTCATAAAGATAGGGATTTTCAGCGTTCCATAAAATCGGATTTTCAGGTTCCAAGCGAAGCTTTACGGTTTCAGCTTCTGCAGAAGCCTCCGCCCGTGCAGAGCCGAGCTCTGCATAAAGAGAACAGCCCTCAACAACACCGTTCAAAGTAACTGTCAGGTCTATTCCCTTTAAATCGGAGATAATTTCATAATCCCAAACACTGACACAGGGAGTATCTATTAAATAAACATCCCTGAATATACCGTTAGCCAAAAGCATATCCTGATTTTCGAGATATGTAGCATCGCTGTGGGAAAACACCTTGACCGCAAGCAGATTATCACCGGTTATAATTTTATCGGTAACGTCAAACTCGGCGGGCATACGGCTTCCCTTTGACATACCTACCTCTTGACCGTTTAAATAAACGTAAAACGCATTGTCAACCCCGTCAAAATGCAGGATTTTTCTTCCGCCGCTGTTCATTGAAGAAAAGCTGAAATGCCTGCGATAATAGCCTACGGGGTTTTCACAGGATACATAGGGCGGGTTAAAAGGAATATCGTACAATACATTCGGATATGCAGGCTTACCGTATCCGCGGTACTGCCACATCGAGGGTACATCTATAGTATCCCATTCTCTTTCCTCGAAATCCGTCCTATAAAACTTCGGCATACTGTCATACGGCGCATAATAAAAGGAATAATCGCCGTTAAGCATGGTTATAAGCTCGGAATCCTCTTTATTGCGATAATATACCCCCTTGTGTAATGCAGGTATAACGGTTGCACGGGCAGGAAGTCTGCCTATATGTAAAAGCTTAGGATTTTCAAGCTCGGGGTCAGCTGATATATTTATATCGTATTCTCTATCTCGGTTTAAATAGCCCATTTTTTTATGCTCCTTTATTAAATATCAATTTCGAAAACTCGCGCGGCAATATTTATATTACTTTCAAATTCAAGCATCCCGTTTTTCAGTACCGCCAACGGTGATTTGTCCTTCAAGGGATAAATTTCTTTGAGCTTTGAGCTTTGCTTAACATATTCCGACAAATCAATATTTAATATATCCCCGCCGCCGTTTTTAAATATTCCTATTCTGAGCTTACTGTCATTCTTTAAAGCTAAAACAGTATAGCCTTTTTTATAAAGCGCCTGCTGGGGATAAAGGTTTATCGGCAACGCGGTTTTTACAAAATCCCTGTCATTCTTACAGCATTCCACCGCACGCCTTATAAGC
The DNA here is from genome assembly GCA_051880535.1 of Acutalibacteraceae bacterium. GTDB lineage: Bacteria > Bacillota > Clostridia > Oscillospirales > Acutalibacteraceae > UBA737. Next base: position 4,425 of record JBJEOD010000286.1, read on the forward strand.
TCAAGATTACAGCTGTCGCATTTTTCAATATGTCCCGAAAGATACATAATTCCGAACAAGCCGCAGGCCATATTAAAGGCGGTCTGTTCACCGTCAGCCATACCCTGCGCATATGCCTCATCATACAACGAATCAAGCTTAGATATATCCGCGTAGCATAAAGGATAAGGATATGCCCAAATACCGCATTTTTCAGGCGGCATACATCTTTCCATACCCCATACAATTGACGGCATATTCAGGTAGTTTTCCTGATCGCTCACGCTCTGCAAATGGAAATGTGAAAGAGTGCCGCTGTCACACCTCATAGCGCCGCTGCCGCAGTTTTCGATTATTAAATCGGGCATTTCGTCGCACACAGAATCAATAAAGTCGCAGAAGGCCTTATAGTTTTCGACAATACCCAATCCGCACGAGCTGTCATTATTATTATCACAGCCTATTCCGAGAGAATGGTTATAGTCGTTTTTGATATATCTTATACCCAAATCATAAAGTGAACGGATTCTTTTTCTCAGATAATCGGTGACCTCTTTACACTTGAAATTCACAAAGCAATGTGAACCGTTAACAACATTCCCGCAGCGTTTCAGTACAGCATTTTCGGCAAGATTATAAATCTCAGAGCCGGCCGAGCAGGTTTCAATTTCAATCCAGATTCCGGGAATCATTCCCTTATCCGAAATATATTTTATAATCCCCGAAAGCCCGTATTCGCCGAATTTTCCGTCATCGGGAACCCAATCCCCGAATGAACAGTTTTCCTTCCTGTCTGCAAACCAGCCCGCGTCTATGCAGAAAAGCTCTGCACCTACGCTTGCGGCGGCATCAATAAGCGGAATAAGCTTTTTATCGCTCGGCATTGCCCAAAGGCAGTTCATATAATCGTTAAAGCATACAAGCTGTTTTTGCATGCTTTTGCCGTTTTTACGCTTATAGCGTAAAAGAGTGTTCAAGGCTTCCTCGGCCGTTCCCGCAATCTCACCGTATATTACGGGAAGTGTACTGTAGCATTCGCCCGGCTTCAAGACCAACGACGTACCGATTCTGCTCTCGTGCAGAGAGTTTACCTCAACAGTAAGCTCCAGAGCGTCGGGTGCCCCCTTTGTTCCAAGCTCTATTTCCCAGGAGGTGCCGCCCTGATGCTCAAAGAAATATGTTATATTATCTGTTTTATCCTCAATTAATACAATCGGGTAATACCTCTCCGTAGACCAGCTTCCTATCCCGCAAACCGAACGTCCGCCGCGGCATAGCTCGTGTGCCGCAACGGGGTAAATTCCCATTTCAAGCGGACTTTTTGCTGCCCATTGCGCCTCTCCCTGCCAAGCGAAATAACACAGGTGTATCAGCACGTCCTTATCATAAAAGCCTTTGGCAATACCGTCTGCATAAACAGAGCTCAAACGGTTTACTTTAATATTTGTCTCAGATATATTTGTAACCGTGTTAATTTGCTTTATTATGCCGGTTTCGCTGTCTTTTTCCAAATTTTCACGAACATTATGTCCGTAAAGACGATATTCCCCCGAAGCTTCCTTTTCACCCGAAAGCTCAAGCTGACAGGACGGGAGATCGTTCGACTCGTTTACAACTGTTCTAAAGCTTGTGTTCATATTGTCCTCCGATTTTTAAAGGTAGCCTTTCAACACCTTAAAGATTCTTTCGGCAATTTTTTCCATACCAAGGTCGCCCGGATGATTAGCCACACCCTCGTGTGCAAACAAGCCTATTGCCTTCATTTTATTGTCCTCACCTAAATCGCCGAGTTCAATAACAGGAAGCTTGTTTTCTTCTCCGTATTCCTTGATAGCTCCGTCTCCGGGGTGCTTCCAAAAGCCGGTTGTAAGTATAATCCTTGCATCGCCTTTGGAATCAAGGTAATTAAGAAGTCCCCTTAATTCTTTTTTAAATACCGAATTATTCCAATCCTCCGCAGAGCAATTTTCAATAAATCGCATAACAATAATATCGGCACCGAAATCGCGGGCACCTTCAAACAGATGATAGGTTGAAGCTCCGTCCCTGTACTTGGTTTCCCATGAGGCTACCTGACAGATACAGAAAGCGGCGTCAGGATCTTCCTTTTTAATGTCCCGCATTAAAATATGAACGTAATCCTTATCCTTTGCCGAAGCCGCCATACCCCATTCATTGTGCCAGCCTATATCGTGCAAAATCCCGTGAAGCGTTATAGAATTCCCGACAAACATAACACGTACTCCCCTGCCGTCGGGATTATCAAATCGCACCATTTCGGTTTCCTTAAGCTGATTTTGCCCTTTTACCGTATTCTTGTTAAGCTGTGAAAATTCTGTATTGTTTGTTTTTTCAGTTTGATTGTTTTCTTTAGACATAAGAAGACCCCTCGAATTTCAACATAAAATCCCACAAATCCGAATTCCGTTTATTTTTCGCTGTAAATAACGGTAATATCGGGGTGCAGCTGAAGAATTGAGGCGGGGATTTCGGGTGTAATAGGGCCGTAAAAGGCCTTTTCTAAAATATCCCGCTTTTCCTTTCCGGAGGCTATAAGCAAAATCTTTTTTGCCTGCATAATCGATACCATTCCCATTGTAATCGCGCGCTTCGGAACCTCGTCCTCATTTGCAAAGAAACGGGAATTTGCCTTTATCGTGCTTTCGTGCAGGTCCACCACGTGGGTGCTTTTAACGAAATATTTATCAGGCTCATTAAAGCCGATATGACCGTCAAGACCTATTCCTAAAAGCTGTAAATCGATGCCTCCAAGCTCGGCAATATGCTCATCATAACGCTTTCCCTCGCCCGCAAGATCAACCGCACAGCCGTTAGGGACAAAGGTATTGTTAATATCAATATTTATATGCTCAAAAAAGTTCTTGTTCATAAAATATCGGTAGCTCTGGTCGTTTGTGCCGTCAAGTCCCACATACTCGTCAAGATTAACTGAAGTGACCTTGCTAAAATCAATGTCTCCCTTTTCGTACCACTCTATAAGCTGTTTATAAGTGCCGAGGGGCGATGAGCCTGTGGCAAGTCCCAGTATGCTGTCGGGCTTTAAAATCACCTGTGCCGAAATAATATTCGCCGCCTGACGGCTTAATTTTTCGTAAGTATCAACAGTTATAAATTTCATAACTTTTCCCCCATGTTTTTCAAGCCTTATTAATGTTCAAGCATATTATCGTTATTATTATAAATCTGACAGACTATATTTTGAATTTTCAGCGCCTCTCTGCCCGAAATTTCCAAATCCTCAAGTCCCATAA
>JBJEOD010000287.1:0-7666 GCA_051880535.1 Acutalibacteraceae bacterium
AAGCAAAATCTTTTTTGCCTGCATTATGGATACCATACCCATTGTTATCGCGCGCTTTGGAACCTCGTCTATATTCGCAAAAAAGCGGGAATTTGCCTTTATCGTGCTTTCGTGTAAGTCTACAACGTGGGTGCTTTTGACGAAATATTTATCAGGTTAGTTAAAACCGATATGACCGTCAAACCCTATGCCTAAAAGCTGTAAATCGATGCCGCCCAATTCCGCTATATGCTCGTCATAGTGTTTGCCTTCGCCCGCTAAATCAACCGCACAGCCGTTTGGAACAAAAGTGTTATTTATATCAATATTTATATGTTCAAAAAAGTTTTTATTCATAAAATATCGGTAGCTCTGGTCGTTTGTGCCATTGAGACCGACATATTCGTCAAGATTAACCGAAGTGACCTTGCTGAAATCAATGTCTCCCTTTTCGTACCACTCTATAAGCTGTTTATAAGTACCGAGGGGCGACGAGCCTGTGGCAAGTCCCAGTACACTGTCGGGCTTTAAAATAACCTGTGCCGAAATAATATTAGCCGCCTGTCGGCTTAACTTATCGTATGTATCAACCGTAATAAATTTCATAATATTTTCCTTTTGTTGAAGAATAATTAATGTACAAGCTTATTATTATTGTTATTATAAATCTGACACACTATGCTTTGAATTTTCAGCGCCTCTCTGCCCGAAATTTCCAATTCCTCAAGCCCCATAACAGAGCGGTAAAATTGTCTTATTTGGACGGCGTGCTGAGTGCCCCAGTAGTCCTTGCCGCCCGAATACGATACTATTTTCTGCGGCATATTATTAACCGTTTCAACTCTTCCGTCGTTGTATTCAATAACGGCTTTATCATATGAAAAAGTTGCTTTACCGTTTTCACACAAAAGACGTATTTCAATAGGCTCGTCAATTAAATAGTTATTCATAGCATAAGAGGAAAGCAGAGCGCCGTTTTTGTATTTTATTAACCCTTCGGCGGAATCCTCCACAATCATACATTTATGATTTCTGTTATGCAGAGAGGACTGAATTTCGACAGGCTCGCTGTCGATAATCCAGTTTGCAAGGTCGAGCGAATGAATCGCCTGAGCCAACATTTACAAGCTTATATATCGCCGAATATTGCAGCCTCATACGGTCTGAACAATTCGGAAAAAGCTTTCCTGTCAGAGTAATTTCCGAGCAACAGCTTTCCCTCGATATTTGGCAGAGTAATTTGCGAGTGCTGTTCAAAGTTACATATTACAGTTACGGTTTTTCCCTCATACTTTCTTGTGAAGGCAAAATGATTGTCTTCGGGCTTGGATAATACCTCAAACTCGCCGAAAAGTATTTCTGGCGAATTTTTCCTGAGCGCAAGCAGTTCTTTATAATACTTAAATACCGATTTTTCCGAAAGCATATCCTTTTGAAGATTTATTTCCTTATATCTGCTGTTAATCGGAATCCACGGCTCAGCGGTTGAAAAGCCCGAATATTCGTCGCCGTTCCAGGAAAACGGACGCCTTTCATTGTCGCGACTTCCGAAATTAATCATTTCAAGCGCCTTTTCCTCACCGTACTGCTCGGAAAATATTTTATAGAAATTAAGGCTTTCAACATCCCTGAAATCGTCGATCGAAGCATAGTGCGACGAAGCAGTACCTATTTCCTGCCCCTGATAAATAAACGGTATTCCGCGCAGGGTGTAAAACATTGTCGAAATTAAAGAAGCGCTTTCATAGCGCAACTCCCTATCGTTGCCGATTCTCGAAATAAAGGGCGGTTGGTCGTGATTATCCGTAAACAGCGTATAAAGTAAATCGTTATCATAACAAAGCTTTTGCCATTTAACAAGGATATCCCTTACAGATTTAAGGCTGTCGTTTTTCGGGACAAATTTGCTTTCTCTGCCGCAAGATTCAATATGGTCAAACTGAAAAAGCGTTGTAAGCTCTTTTCTTTCTTCTTTTGCATGTCGGCATACCTCTTCGATAGTATTCGCCCAACATTCGCCGACAGTAAACAGCTTTTCCGTTTCGGACCGTCCAAAAAGAGCGTTTATGTACTTGTGAAGATTCGGACCGAAAGCGTTACTGCCGTTTTTGAAATCCTTTGAAATCCGGTCGATAACGTCGCACCTAAAACCGTCTACGCCGAGACCCGTCCAATAATCAACTACCTTCTGTATCTCCTTTACAACCTTGGGGTTGTCCCAATTAAGGTCTGCCTGAGCCACCGCGTATGAATGAAGATAATACTGATTTCTTTCCTTGCAATACTCCCACGCACTTCCGCCGAAAGAAGAAATCCAATCATTAGCAGGCTCGTCGAACCAATAATAAAAATCGCTGTAATAATTGTCCTTTGATTTCTTGGATTCAATAAACCATTTATGTTGCGTCGAGGTATGATTAGGGACTAAGTCCATAATAATTTTTATCCCGTGGGAATGAGCCTCGGCTATTAGCTCCTTCATATCGTCAAGGGTTCCGAATTCGTCCATAATATCGTAATAATCGGAAATATCATATCCGTTATCATCGTTAGGGCTCTTATAGCAGGGGCAAATCCAGATGGCGTTAATACCTAAATCCTTTAAATAATCAAGCTTTTCGATTATTCCGCGAAGATCTCCGATTCCGTCCCCATTACTGTCATTAAAGCTCCTCGGATAAATTTGATATACTATCATTTGAGCAAAATTTTTATATTTTTCCGAAAGCATTACAATCCTCCTAAAAATAATTTAAAAAACCGTTCTTTATAACACCCAAAACAGGGGACTGTCCGAAACCACTGGAAAAGAGCGATTTCAACAATCGGCACAATCGCCTAATGATGAGGTGTCGTCATTCCGCTTTCCGAACCAGCCGTCGTCCATTACCAATAATTCCACGCCTAACTTTTTAGCCTCTCTCGCAAAGGCTACAAGTTTATCTGCGTCAAAATCAAAATACACCGCCTCCCAGTTGTTAATAAGCAGGCGGCGCTTTTCGGTTTTTACAGTCCGCGTATTCAATTATTATTGTAAAATCGATGGAAAATACGGCTCATTTCGCCGATCCCCCGATTTGTAAATAACATAACCGCCTCGGGGGTATCGAAATACTCGTCGCTGTTAAGTTCCCACGAAAAGGTCTGCGGTTCATTTCCCATAACAACCCTTGTAGTTCAGTTAAAATCGCACTCCGCAAGCGCCGAATAATTGCACGAATATAAAGGAAATAGACCTTTATTTCCTCCAAAAGTTGCGCATAATATCCGTTCCTGCAAATCAGTTAAAGCCTAAGGAAATTGCCTAAAAAGGCGTTGGGAGAATATATTTCGGGATATTGAGTTTTAATACTTCAATTCTTTAGCAAATTCCGTAAACAAAAATAGGTGAACCGCTGACTTCAATGGAAACCTTGCCGTTCTCAGCCTTAATCAATTTGCTGTTGCCCATAATATCAACTACTTTTACTTCGTCAAACTCTGTATCAAAGGTTCTTATTTCCTTTTCTATCCAGCGTGTTTCCCATGCGGGCATAGGTATACGCTTAACCTTATTAACTCTTCCCTCCGCCGAAGTGTTAGGCTGTTGATAAACGTTTGACCATACAACCGTAAATTTTCCGTTATCCTCAGTCTCAACATCATATGCTCTCAAAGTTCCAAATTCGTCCTCTTCATACTTGGAGTTGAAACAGCAGGATTTATATCCGTCAAAACGGCGGGTAAGATTTGCATATGCGGCTGCCCACGGTTTCGGCTTATAAACCCCATAATAGTCATAATTGTAGCAAGCGCCGAAATACATTTCATTCCAATCGCTGGTTCCGACCAAAGCGCCCGTGCGGTCATAAAGACAATAATAAACTATATCCTCTGCTCCCGCCTCTAAGAACATAAGCGCTATACGAACATTAAAGTCGGCTTCTGTGCGTATATCCACTTCACATGTATCGCTTGTCCCGGTATTGGGAGGAGTAGGATATCCAGTCTCGCCCACCATCATACGCTTTTCTCCGTAATGCCTCAAAAGGCGCTTCCACCTTACCATAGCATACTCATTTGAATACATATTTGCATACATACTTACAGCCTGATTACAGAATATTTTATCGGGTCCCGACGGACTGCTGTACGAGTGTATGTCAATAATATCGGAAGCATCCCACATTCCCGTTTCGTAGAATGCCTCCAACCATTCCATAGTACCGTGACAGTTACTCTGCCAGATAACGTCCTTTAATCTTTCGGGATAATGTTTAGAAATATAATCATACGCTACCTTATAGGTATAGGGTATATACTTTTTCTCAAGGAATTTTTTACTCTTATCATAATTACCCTTTGACGCAGAGTCAACCTCATTGGCAAGCAGAAAGTATGTGCAGTCTTTCATATACATATCACATGTAGTTTCCAAACTCTTTTGGAATCTTTCAATATTTTCCTGTCTGTCACACCAGGTAGTTCCCATTGTATAGCGCTTGATTCCCTCTTTTTTCATATGGTCAATAAAATGTCTCTGGTTATATGATTCTCCCAATCTTACCATAGAGAGACCCATTTTTTTGACTATACTGATTGTGGAATCACCCTGACCCTCGGTTTCGGTGTGAGTGCCGCAGATACCGAACGGATTGCATTCTCTGTGCTTAAAGTCAAATTCCTCTATCATAGCAAAGGGATAACATTCGCGGTACTCAAAATCCTTTGTTGTGACATACAAATTAAGGAAATACATTCCGTAATTATCAAGGTCTAAATCAAGGTTTCGGTTTGCCTGCTCTCCTACAGAAAGCTTATTACCGTAGAAAATATGCGAATTGACTTCATTACCGTAGTAATCCATAATATTGTACCTTACGGTATAATCAATATCATTATCAGCAATATTTTTAATGCTGAGATTAAGAAGCAACTTCTTTCCGTAGTAGAAAGTTGTATTTTCATTCTCCTTAACAGAAGTGATTCCTGCGGCAAAATCCATATTTTTGCTCTTGAAAACAGCTTCACAGCTTTCGGTATTGCTTGCTTTTACTACTACATAATCAACCTTATAAATATAATCAATATCACGGGTATTTCTTGCAACATTAATAGGCAGATCATCAAAATCATTGCCTGTCAAACGGAATTTATGGCTACTGTTTTCATCTCTTACAAAAGAATAAAGCACAGCGTTGTCAAATTTCGCCGACACAGCGTAGGCGTCCGACTCCATATATGCAAAATCATTGTCATCGGGATAAATCCAATCATAAGAAACACGCTTTTTATACACATCTGCCGTATTTAAAGGCTTTCTTTCAAAATTAGCAGTATACAGTCCCTCTGCCATACCGATACAATGAACGCTCGAAATCGCGGAAAAACTGCGTTCCTTAAATACATAAGAGGTTTCCGCCTTATAAACAAGGTCGTAATTTCCCTCAGTAGAATATTTAACAGTAACTGCAGGGTAGCCTTCATACTCGGTTTCGGCAAAGTCGATTACACCTGTTTTTCTGAGCAAAAACTCACCCTTGCCTGTTTTTAAGAAAAAAAAGCCGGCGCCCTCATAAGCAGGTGTAATTATATTGTCGTCGCAAAGACCGATTATCTCGGTATCATCATTTTTTACACCGTAAAAATATCCCGCATTACAGTAGCTGTATTTATAATCTTCGGGGTTAAATTCCGTCTTATCAGCATTCTTCTTATCTTCAGGCACAAATGTATAAGCACTGTCACCGTTTTGACCCGGCATTATACCGAATTTTTCCGTGTCTGCAACGTTGTTAAAATCTCCAACAGAAACATTTTCATCTGTTCTAAGTTTCCATAAGCCTACATTTTCTTTCAGAGAACTTTTTTGCATTTTTACCATACCTTTCTGTTACCTTTTATTTCTTAGATAACATTGAATTTCCCTTATTCTGCACCGTAAATATAAACCGGAGATCCAGTAAGCGGAATATTTACCTTTCCGTCTTCCGCAGTATACACGGTCTTATTACCCATTATATCAACCACCGTAACGGTGTCCAATACAGCGTTAAAGGTTGTCAAATCCGTCTTTGTCCACTGGCAGTTCCAGGGCAAATTCGGTGTACGTCTGCCGGTAGCTCCGGTCACCAACTTTTTACCGTTTGAAAGCACTTCATTGTTAGAATATGCAACTATCACATCGCCGTCAAGAGCTGTTTTAATTCTGAATGCTCTTACACCGTTTACAGTATTTCCCTCATCATATTCATCAGCAATGTAGGATTCGTCAGGATAAGCGCTTTCTAAATTCCTTGTCATTACTGCAAATGCAATTGCCGAAGGCTTGGGCTTAACCACACCATAATAATCCGCCTCATAAAAAAGCCCGTAATTAAATTCGCCGTTTGTATTATTAAATCCGGTAAAATAACTTGTGCGGTCACCAAAGCAATAATATTGGATTCTGTCTGCTCCGTAAGCCAAACAAATAGCTCCTATGCGCACCGTATAATCCGCCTGCGTGCGCAAATCTACACTTGAAGCAGACAAGGGCGCCGTATTATACCCCACCTCGGTGATATAAAGCTTCTTATCGCCGTACTGATTAATTGCATCCCGGGCTCTGCTCAGAGCATCCTCAATATTCCATAAGTCGCTGCCGTTTATATTATCGGGATTTTTGGCATAGCTGTCGGGCATCCGACAATCCGCATAGGTATGCACCGAAAAAATGTCAAACCTATCCCATATCTTGTTTTGTTCTGTGGCGAGTTGGTTAAGCCAACCTGACGCTGCCGCAGAAACGCTAGTAGGAATATAAGCTATATCAGGATAATTTTCCGCGATATAGTTATAGGTTGGAAGAAAGGTATAGTTATAATAAAGATTATATGCCGACGTATTATCTGTTTCCTTGTCTTCACCCTGACCGCCCTGATCTGACAGCAGCTTAAGATTATATTCATTTCCCACCTCATAAGACTGCACATAAGGCACTAAAGCCGCTAACGAAGCTGCCACATTATTCACATACTTATCTATCAAAGCGGGATCAGTATTTGTTCCTCCGTATTGACCGTTAAACTGTGTAATACCGAGTTCATTCATTTTTTCAGCATAATGCAACATACACTCTGATGAACTTATTCGGGCATTTGCCACGCCAATCTTGGCAGATATTTCAGCAATATCGGTATACTGTGAATAATCTGTAATTCCGTTATTTTTCGGTTTGTAACCATTTAAAGACGAGATGCCGAAAGAACCGGTATCGTTATATTTATAGCTGTATTCTTCAAGCAATGCAAAGGGGTAACACTCGGTATAGGTATCATTTTCCGAAATAACATAAAGGTTTAAATAATACATACCGTATTTACCGATTATTTCTATTTCCCGATTTGCATCAAGTCCCTTAAGTATCTTATTGTCAACAAACAGCCCTTTATCCACCACATTTCCGTAGTAATCGCGGACATCATATCTAAGACTGAAAGTTAAATCTGAGCTTTTCAAATTGGTGACATTTAGGTTCAGCTTAACTGAATCACCTATAAAGACAGTGGAATTATCATCATTAGCGACAACAGGAGCAATACCCGCCGCAAAATCACAGTTTTTTCCTCGAAATAATCCTAAATAGTTTGCCGACTGTTTATCTGTTGAAGCGTCTGCCATAGCTAAGGAATAAGAATATGTATAGTCAAGCAATCCTCCGTTTTCG
>JBJEOD010000288.1:0-7629 GCA_051880535.1 Acutalibacteraceae bacterium
AAAGGGGAGAGGGCCAACCGTTAGGTTGGCGAGGGGATTCCCGTGACTGGGGGATATTTAAGTTTGTAGAAAGCCTACCTAATCCCTCCACCGCCGTTCGGCGGTCCCCCCGCTGACGGCGGCGGTCCCCTCTGTCACTTCGTGACATCTCCCCACACCGTGGGGAGTCACCCTTTAGGCAAGGGAGGCTTTTGGTCAAATCTTTATAAGTATCCCGAAAGGAGAGAATATGAAACAGGAAATTTTTGAAATTTTATCGAACGCGCAAATCGCCCCCGCAGTTTATAAAATAATTTTAAAGGGCGATACCTCGCCGATAACCGCAACAGGGCAGTTTGTAAATATCAAACTTGACGGCTTTTATCTTAGGAGACCTATTTCCATATGCGATTTTGATACCGAAACCCTTACCCTTATTTATAAGGTAGTAGGCGGCGGAACCGAAGCCTTAAGCCGTATGCAAAAGGGGGAAAGCTTAGACCTGCTTTTGTCCTTGGGCAACGGGTTTGATACCTCAAAAAGCGGGCAAAGCCCGCTGATAATCGGCGGCGGCGTTGGCGTTCCTCCTCTATATGCACTCTGCAAAAGGCTTATTTCCGAGGGTAAAAAACCGTCCGTAATCTTAGGCTTTAACACTAAGACAGAAATATTTTATGAGGACGAGTTTAAGAAATTAGGAGCAGATGTAACCGTCTGCACCGCCGACGGCTCCTACGGCGTTAAGGGCTTTGTAACGGCGGCTATGGAAAACAAAAGCTACAGTTATTTTTACACCTGCGGACCTCTGCCGATGTTTAAGGCGATTGAGAGTGTTGCTAAGACCTCGGGTCAGTATAGCTTTGAGGAGCGTATGGGCTGTGGATTTGGCGCGTGTATGGGCTGTACCTGCAAAACGAAATACGGCAATAAGCGTATCTGCAAGGACGGTCCCGTGCTTGAAAGGGAGGAAATCGTATGGTAAATACTAAAGTAAACCTTTGCGGTATAGAGCTTTCCAATCCGATTATCCCCGCAAGCGGCACCTTCGGTTTCGGTTATGAATTCGCCAGACTTTACGATATTAATATTTTAGGCTCTCTGTCCTTTAAGGGGACTACAAAAGACCCGCGCTTCGGCAACCCCACGCCCCGTATCGCCGAGTGCGAAAACGGTATGTTAAACTCGGTCGGTCTTCAAAACCCGGGTGTGGAAAAGGTTTTAAGCTACGAATTACCAAAGCTTAAATGCTGCTTTAATAAGCCTGTTATGGCGAATGTTAGCGGCTTTTCGGTGGACGACTACGTTTACACGGTGGAAAAGCTTGAGACCGACAGTCAGATAGGCTGGTTTGAAATAAATATTTCCTGCCCTAATGTCCACGGCGGCGGGCTTGCCTTCGGCACAAGCGCAGAAAATGCCGCGGCGGTGACTAAGGCGGTAAAAAGGGTGACAAAAAAGCCCGTTATTTTAAAGCTTTCGCCCAATGTGACCGATATTACAGAAATTGCAAAGGCCTGCGAAGCCGAGGGAGCGGACGGAATTTCCCTTATAAATACTCTGCTCGGTATGAAAATCGACCTTAAAACCAAAAAGCCTGTTTTGGCTAATAAGGCAGGCGGCTTTTCGGGTCCTGCTATTAAGCCTGTGGCGGTGCGAATGGTGTATCAGGTTTACGACGCGGTAAAAATCCCGATAGTCGGAATGGGTGGCATTTCCACCGCCGAGGACGTTATCGAAATAATGCTTGCGGGTGCGACCGCCGTAGAGGTGGGAGCGGCTAACCTTGTAGAACCCTTCGCCTGCAAAAATATAATAGAAGACCTGCCGCGAGTAATGGAAAAATACAAAATTAAAAGCTTAAATGAAATTATAGGAGGAGCGCACTGATGGGAAAGGACGTTATTATCGCCTGCGATTTTGCCTCAAAGGAGGACTGTTTCAGCTTTCTTGACAAATTTACGGGCAAAAAACCCTTTGTAAAGATAGGAATGGAGCTTTTTTACGCCGAGGGACCGCAGATTGTCCGCGAAATTAAGGCGAGGGGACATAAAATTTTCCTCGATTTAAAGCTGCACGATATTCCGAATACTGTTAAAAAGTCAATGGCGGTGCTTTCCCGTCTCGATGTTGATATGTGCAACCTCCACGCGGCGGGAACAAGGGCTATGATGGAGGCGGCTATCGAGGGACTTACCCGCCCCGACGGCACAAGACCGATACTTATTGCCGTGACCCAGCTTACCTCCACAAGCGAGGAAAAAATGCACGAAGACCTGCTGATTGACGGCAAAATGGAGGACGTGGTTATGCACTACGCCAAGAACGCTAAGACGTCGGGGCTTGACGGGGTTGTCTGCTCCCCGCTTGAAGCAGCGGCGGTTCATTATGCCTGCGGCGACAGCTTCTACACCGTGACCCCCGGAATACGCTTTGCGGACGGCGAAAAGGGCGACCAGTCGCGGGTCACCACACCCGAAAGGGCAAAGGAAATCGGTAGCGACTATATTGTTGTAGGCAGACCGATAACTGCGGCGGCAGACCCCGTTGCGGCATATGAGCGGTGTGTTAAGGAATTTATAGATTAATTCGTAATTCGTAATGCGTAATTCGTAATTATAAAGGAGAGGAAAATATGGAAAGCTACAAAAGAGAATTTATAAAGTTTTTAGAGTCGGCGGGGGTTTTAAAATTCGGCGATTTTACCGCTAAATCGGGAAGAAAAATTCCTTATTTTATTAACGCAGGAGACATTAAAACTGGCGAGCAGATAAGAAAATTAGGCGAGTTTTACGCCAAGGCTTATTTTGAGAAGATAGGCAACAAAAAAACCGTGCTTTACGGCCCTGCCTATAAGGGTATTCCGATAGCGGTGTCGGTTGCGGTCGCCCTTTCGGAAAACGGGCTTGACGTTCCCTTCTTTTTTAACCGCAAGGAGGAAAAGGACCACGGCGAGGGCGGCGTTTTCGTAGGCTACAAGCCGACTGAGGACGAGGAAATCGTAATCGTCGAGGACGTTATCACGGCGGGTACGGCGATAAGGGAGAGTATGTCCATTCTTTCCTCCCTTAAAAACACTAAGGTTGCCGCTACATTTGTTATGGTTGACCGCAAGGAAAAGGGTCAGACCGAAAAGTCAGCAATGGCTGAGGTCGGCGAGGAATTCGGCTTCCCTGTTTATTCGGTGGTGGACGTTTACGACATTATCGAGTACTTAGAGGAGGACGAGAAAAACCGCGAGAATGTTGACCGCATAAAGAAGTATCTTGAAATCAACGGTGCAAAGGAATAAAGTTATGCGAAGCTTAATTGATATATCCGAGCTGTCGGTAGAGGAGCTTGACCGCCTTATTAAGACGGCTAACGATATTATAGAGAATCCGAAAAAATACAGCGAAAAATGCCGCGGCAAAAAGCTCGCGACCCTCTTTTTTGAGCCGTCCACCAGAACCCGCTTAAGCTTTGAGTCGGCTATGTACGAATTGGGCGGAAATGTTTTGGGCTTCAGCGAATCCCAAAGCTCCTCTGCCGCAAAGGGTGAAAGCGTTGCAGACACTGCAAAAACCGTTAGCTGTTATGCCGATATTATTGCTATGCGCCACCCGAAAGAGGGGGCGCCCCTTGTGGCGGCAATGAACGCCGACGTTCCCGTTATAAACGCGGGTGACGGGGGACACAACCACCCCACCCAGACCCTTGCGGATCTCCTTACAATCTACCGCGAAAAGGGCGGGTTTGAAAATTTAACCGTAGGTCTCTGCGGTGACCTTAAATTCGGCAGAACGGTTCATTCCCTTATTGCGGCGCTTTCGCGCTATAAAGGGGTAAGGTTTGTGCTTATTTCTCCAACAGAATTAAAGCTCCCCGGTTATGTCAAGGATTCGCTTGACGACAAGGGCATACCCTATACCGAGACCGCAAGCCTTGAAAATTCGCTTAAGGACCTTGATATTCTTTATATGACCCGCGTTCAAAGGGAACGCTTTTTCAACGAGGAGGATTATTTAAGGCTTAAGGATACCTATGTTTTAACCCCCGAAAAGCTTAAAAACGCGAATGATGATATGAAGATTCTCCACCCGCTGCCCAGAGTAAACGAGATAAGCGTTGCGGTGGACAGCGACCCCCGCGCCTGCTACTTTAAGCAGGTGCTGTACGGGAAATATATGCGAATGGCGCTTATTTTAATGCTTTTGGAGATAGAATAATGAATATAGATTCAATTAAAAACGGAATTGTTATAGACCACATAACCGCGGGCAAGGGAATGGAGATTTACAAGCTTTTGGGGCTTGATAGCCTTGACTGCTCGGTGGCGCTTATTAAAAACGTTTCAAGCCGCAAGATGGGCAAAAAGGATATTATTAAAATCGACTCGGATTTTGATGTTGATACCGATATTTTGGGCTTTGTTGACCCCGACGTTACGGTTAATATCATTAAGGACGGCAAAACCGCCGAGAAAAAGACCATAGGATTGCCCGAACGGCTTACAAACGTGCTTACCTGCAAAAATCCCCGCTGTATCTCCGCCACCGAGCAGGAGCTGCCGCAGATTTTTAAATTGACCGACAGACAGCGCAGGGTCTATCGCTGCTTATACTGCGAAACAAAGGCGAAATAAATCGAATATTGACGAAAAAATAAGGCGTTCCGAAAAACCGCCTTATTTTTTTTTACAGCGGACATAATTCTATCATTTTTGCACCCTAAAAGTCATATAATTCTGTATAGCGGCAATGCCGAATGTATAAAAAGAAAGGTGACAAAAATAATGAACGGTTTTTATCCGGAGGGTTGTTTAGGCAGTATCACGGAAAGAGGAAAAATATTTACCCCCACTCAGCTTGCCGAGGCGCAGGCAAAGCAGACGGTGCTTGAAGCAACGGTGACAATGTGCGACGCGGCGCATAATCTTATAGTGAATTTAGGGTGCGTTAAGGGAGTTATCCCGCGGGAGGAGGGGGCTATCGGCATTTCGGACGGCTCTACCCGCGATATTGCGCTTATTTCCCGCGTAGGCAAGCCCGTATGCTTTGTTATAACCGCCCTTAAGACAGACGAAGACGGCAAGCTGTACGCCCTGCTCTCCCGCAAAAGGGCGCAGGAGCTTTGCAAAAATTACTTAATGACCGACCGTAGAATCGGTGATATAATAGACGCTAAGGTGACCCATCTTGAATCCTTCGGCGCGTTTTGCGACATAGGGTGCGGCAATATTGCCCTCTTGCCTATCGACGCTATATCGGTTTCCCGCATTTCCCACCCGTCAGACCGCTTTTCGGCGGGGGACAGCATAAGGGTTATTATTAAAAGCATAGCCGAGGACGGCAAAATCACCCTCTCTCACAAGGAGCTTTTAGGCACATGGGAGGAAAATGCCGCCCTGTTTGCGGCGGGGCAGACCGTGACGGGGGTTGTAAGGAGTATTGAGGACTACGGCGTTTTTGTCGAGCTTACACCTAATCTGGCGGGACTTGCGGAGCCGAGACAGGACGTTGTTATCGGTCAGAAGGCGAGCGTTTATATTAAAAGCATTATCCGCGAGAAAATGAAGATTAAGCTTATAATTATTGACAGCTTTAACGCGACCTACTCCCCCGAAATCAAGTATTTTTATACGGGTGAAGCGCTTAAAGAGTGGGACTATTCGCCCGACGATTGCTGTAAGCGCATATCCACCAAATTTTGCGGGTAGAAAAAGCCGTTGGATAATGTAGGGAAATCATTTGTGCCTTCCGCGGTCTAACGTCTGACATTTAACGTCTAAATTAGAAAATCGCCCCCTTTTCGGCCTGTTTAAGGCTGAAAAGGGGGCGAGCTTTACAGTATTCCAATATTAATACGGCTTTCAGACCGACGGGCTTTTGAATTGCATAATCACCTCTGTCGGCGAACGGGAGGGCGCGTTTTCGTAATAAGGCGGCTCGTTTATCCAAGACTGGTGAAACCGTATTATCATTGAGTCCTTTAATGTAACCGTAACATAAACCGTAAAATTCTTTTGGGGATATTCCGCGCTTAAAGCGTACAGCAGAGCCTTGCCGAGAGCGTCGCCTATATCCGTAAGACGGTTGAATTGCTTAGGCTTGACGTTATCACAGATGTGTATGTGGTTTTCGGTCGCCTCGAATTGCGTTTTGTCGTCTATACCGCTGACCGAATCAAGGGGGTTGCTTCGGAAAAGTACAAATTCGTTGCCGCAGCCGTCCTTGATAAGCTTAAAGCTGAATAAATCCGAAAGAAAATCAAGCAGTTTTGAGTTCATTATATTGTCCTCCGATTAACGAGCTTTATCGGTTTGCGGTTTATTTCCTTACTTTATTCCTGTCCTCTTCCACGGCGCGGGCGATAAATTCTTCAATGCTCATAGCGCCTAAGTCGCCGTTTTCGCCCCGCTCTCTTACAGAGAGGGTGCGGTTTTCTACCTCATTATCGCCGATAACGAGCATATACGGCACTTTCCCGAGTCTCGCTTCGCGAATCTTGTAGCCGATTTTTTCGTTGCGGTCGTCAACCTCAACGCGAAGTCCCTGCTCCTCAAGAAGCTTCTTGACCTCATAGGCGTAGTCAAGGTGACGGTCGGCAATCGGGAGCATTTTAATCTGAACGGGAGCCAGCCACAGCGGGAAGGCGCCCGCATATTTTTCGATAAGCAGGGCAAGCGTTCTCTCATAACAGCCGATAGAGGTGCGGTGGATAATGTAGGGGTTCTTCTTCTGACCGTCGCGGTCAACGTATTCCATACCGAACTTTTCGGCGAGCAGCTGGTCAATCTGAATGGTGATCAGGGTATCCTCCTTGCCGTATACGTTCTTTATCTGAATGTCAAGCTTAGGTCCGTAGAACGCCGCCTCATCGATGCCGATTTTGTAGGGGATTTCCAGGTGGTCGAGGATTTTGCCCATAATTCCCTGAGCCTCGTCCCACTGCTCGGGCGTGCCGATATACTTCTCGCGGTTATTCGGATCCCACTGGGAGAAGCGGTAGGAAACGTCCTCGTAAAGACCTAAGGTTTTGAGCATATAAATAGCAAGCTCCAACGAACCCTTGAACTCCTGCTCCAACTGCTCGGGGGTACACATTAAGTGACCCTCGGAAATTGTGAACTGGCGAAGTCTTATAAGCCCGTGCATCTCGCCGCTGTCCTCGTTGCGGAAGAGGGTCGAGGTTTCGTTATACCTTAGCGGCAGGTCGCGGTAGGAGCGGGCGCGGTTTAAATACGCCTGATACTGGAACGGACAGGTCATAGGACGTAAAGCAAAGCAGTCCTTGGTCTCGTCGTTCGGGTCGCCTAATACAAACATTCCGTCAAGGTAGTGATCCCAGTGTCCCGAAAGCTTGTAAAGCTCCCGCTTTGCCATATAGGGGGTTTTGGTGAGCTGCCAGCCGCGGCGCGCTTCCTCGTCCTCCACAAAGCGCTGTAAAATCTGAATCATTTTAGCGCCCTTGGGCAGGAGTATCGGCAGCCCCTGACCGATAACGTCAACCGTGGTGAAAAGCTCCAATTCTCTGCCTAACTTGTTGTGGTCGCGCTTTTTCGCCTCTTCGAGCATATTAAGGTGCTCTTCGAGCGTGCTTGCCTTGGGGAACGCCGTGCCGTAGACGCGGCAGAGCATTTTTTTATTGGAATCCCCGCGCCAGTACGCCCCT
>JBJEOD010000289.1:0-7610 GCA_051880535.1 Acutalibacteraceae bacterium
CGAGCAGTAAAATATCAGGTGCGGTTAACAGCACCTTTGCAAGTCCTAATCGCTGTTGCTCCCCGCCAGATAAGTCAAACGGGTGTCTGTCAAGCAACTCTGTTAACCGACAAAGAGAAATAACCCTTGACATTTCTTCTACCGTTTCTTTCTCGGTCAGCTTTCTGAAATTACAGACATCGGTCAAGTCCTCACGCACTGTTTTTTTTACAAATAATCCCTTGGGGTTTTGCGGTAACAGAGTGATTTTACCGTCACTTTCAATTTTGCCGGTATTAGGTTTGTTTATTCCGCAAAGCAGCTTCAATGCGGTGGTTTTTCCCGCACCGTTACCGCCGAGCAGGGAATACCATTCGCCTTTTTTTATATCGAGATTTAATCCGTTTACAACAAACGGCAGATTTTTTTCGTATCTGAAGGAAACCTCTCTTGCTTTTAACACGGTATCCGTACCTACAAAATATTCTTTTTTAGGAACGGGAGTCGGTATGACTGCTTTTGTATATTCGGTTAAAAAATCTCTGCCCTCCGTAACGGTTAAGGGGCAGGGCAAATTTGTATTCAGTCCTGCCCAAACACGGGAAGGTGTGGGTAAAAATCCGAGAATACGGTCTTCTTTACTTCGGATTTGTTCGCAAAAATGTCGGGTATCGTCAAAACAAATAATTTTACCCTTGTCCATAACAGCAATTTTTTTTGCTAACGGTAAGGCTTCTTCAAGTCTATGCTCAGCGAGTATAACAGTAACGCCCAGCTCACGGTTGATTTTAGAAAGAATATTTAAAAACTCTGTGGATGCAATCGGGTCAAGCTGACTTGTCGGTTCGTCAAGCAACAACACTTTAGGCTGCATTACCGTAACAGATGCCAGGTTGAGCAGCTGCTTTTGTCCACCCGAAAGCTCGGCTACATTCTTGTGAAACCAATCGCTGATGCCGAAAAAAGCCGCCATTTCCGCCACTCTGCGGCGAATTACGGGAGTGCTTATTCCAAGACTTTCTAAACCAAAGGCTAACTCGTGCCAGACTTTGTCTGTAACAATTTGATTTTCAACCGATTGCATAACAAAGCCAATACTTGCCGCTTGTTCTTCAAGACTCAATTTATCAAGCGGTTCGCCCTCGAATAAAACCGTTCCTTCGGTTCTGCCGTGGGGTGTTAAAGCAGGCTTTAACATTTTAAGCAGGGTTGATTTACCGCTGCCCGAAGCACCGCACAGCACAATGAATTCACCGTTATTAACAGTCAGGTTGATGCTTTCAAGAGCGGGGGTATTCATTTCGGGATAATAAAATGTGAAATCCTTTATTTCAAACTGTGCCAATATAGTGCCTCCTTCCCATCAATGAAAATCGGAGTAATACATATACCCGCAAAAGCAATATAAGTTAAAACCGAAAATATTTGGGTTGTCATACCCCTGATATCGGGGAAATAGCGCCAAAACAAATTGCCGCACATACTGCTTATTATCACACAAACACCGAGAGCCAGCAAATAAATTAAAGCACAGCTGTCTCTTTTGCTCCAAGTATATATTGAAAAAGCCGTTCTGCGCTTTGTTCCGTAACCGCGGCTTTTCATACTGTCTGCGGTTTCGATTGAATCCTCCAAGCTCCAGGTGATAAGCACAGAAAAAACCGATACAGCGGTTTTTGTGCGTTGCCAAAGGCTTCCGCTTGATACATCTCTGCCTAATGCTCTTTGTGCATCGCATACCTCATGAAGCTGTCGTTTAAATTTAGGAACCAAACGGAGCGTCATACTGAGCACAAGTGATAACGCAGGTATAATTCTTCCGAAAAGGTAAACGAATTTATCTGAGGAAATAACGGACGAAAAGCAGGTAAACCATACAAGAACCGCCGCCAACATAATGCCTGAGGCAGCACCGTAAACTATGCTTTCTGCGGTTAAAGCATTACCGGTAGGCAGATATACTAAAAATGTTTTGCCCTGATGATTAAAGGCAGGATTTATAATGGCGGTAAAAAGAATAACGGGTATCATATATTTTAAGGAAAATAACAGGGCTTTTCGTCCGTTTAAAGTTATTCCGTAAAGAAATGCACATAAAAGCGAGATAACAAGCATAGCAGGATGCATAAACACCATTGTAAAGCCAATGCAAAGAGCAAAATACAAGAAATTGATTATAGGATGATAACTGCTGAACAAATCAATACTTTTCATATGTTATCCCAACCACTCACAACCTACATCCTTGCCTAAATCACAAGTGTACCGCCATTCAACCGTTTCACCGTCGCAAAGCTGATAACGGCTGCATCCGTAGTTCGGATACCAACCGTCAACGCGGTACATCCAACCCGAAAGATTTCCGCAATCAAATTCGTAAAGGTTATTTATGCCCTCGACATAGGCGCTGTTATACATAGGAGTAAAGGAAGATTCCATTTGTATTCCGTTTTCCTTGCAAACTCTTTTCAGAACATCGAAAACCGATTCTCCCGCATAAAAAACAACCTTTTGCTTCTTCAAAATTATTCCGTCTGAAGGAAGCTCGCCTAATTTGGCAGGGTCAAGTTCGGATAAATTATTAAATATAGTACTGCATTCAATAGAAAAATAACAGGTATACTGTACCGTTTTATCAATCTCGGCATCCTCAGGCTCTACGGGTAAGGGCTTGCCCTCGGGAACAGGGTCGGTTAAATACTGATCTTGACCGCTTGAATTACCGCTTGACAATTCGCGGTCAGATGAGGATACAGAGCTTGAGCTATTGGGTTTTGCGGATGAAGAGTTATTATCAGGATTAGTTGTGCTGCTTGATGCAGAAGAATTATTATCAGGCTTAGCAGTGCCGCCCGATACATCTGCGGGATTACTGCTGCTGTTATTTTCGGTCGTGGTGCCGGAACTTAAATTATCAGTATTAGAATTTTCTTCTGTAATTTCACTCTCAACGGCGTTATTCGTCACAGATGCACTGTCTGTTTCTATCGGTTTGACAGTATATTCTCCGAGCGCCTCACCTACCGTAAAGTTAATAACGGTTTTATCTGTTCCCGTAAGCTCTGCGGTGCCGATTTTCTTACCGTTTACATATACCTCCGCATTTAAAGCCTTCCATTTTGTATTCAGATAAACAGAAAGCATGGGCTTAAAATCAAAGGTTTCTTCATCGGAAAAGACAACAGTAACGCTATCAGCGGTTTCCTTTATCTGTGCCGATAAATTGACATCCCTGACTTCTATGATTTTACTGCCGAAAAGCGTCCATTCAAACTTGATTTCTCCGCAATTCCCTTTGAAAACCTGAATGGCATTTTCATCTTTAAGGGATTTGATAACCTCTGATTTAACAATACCGGTTTCATCAATATTAACTGTATCCTTTTTTGTTACAACGCTGCTGCTTATATTGCAAGCGCTAAGGGAAAACATTAACAGCAGTGATAAAATAAGAGCCGATAATTTCTTCATAACTTTTCTCCGATACCTAAAGAGGCAGGCCATAAACCTACCTCTTTGGGTTTTAACTAATTGGTTTTTCTGCGTTTTATATCAATAATATATACAATCAGACTTAACATAGAAACTGCCATTAGCACAATATAAAATCCTATGCTGCTGTTATCACCGGTTTGAGGAGAAGCGATTGTGCTGCTATTAGATTCGGCGGTGTTATTTTCTTCGGAACCGGTTTGTGTATTTGCATTACCGTTTCCGGGAACTGTCGGTATATTGCTTTGTGGTTTTGCCGAAACAGTAATTTCACATTCATCACTGAACGCGCCCACTTCAACCTTAACCGTGGCTTTTCCCGCTTTAAGCGCGGTAACCTTGCCGTTTTCTACCTTTACAACGCTTTCATCACTGCTTGTCCATACAGCAGTAGTATCATCGGTTGTGTCGGCAGGAGTAACAGTTACAGTAAGGTCTGCCGTTTCATCAACGGTCAAATCAAGTTTATCCTTATTGAGCGAAACACCCGTTATAGGAGATTTAACAGTAATTTTAGCAGAAGCAGTGGCATATCCGTGGGTTACGGTAACCGTGGCAACGCCTGCTTTAAGTGCGGTGACATTACCTGCGTTATCTACGGTTAATACTTCTTCATTATCAGAAGACCATTTGACATCGGCAAAGGTTTCCTCGGCAGCACCGCCGACATATTCAACAACGCTGTATTGCATTGTTTTGTTTTCATTAATATTCATTTCCTTGACGGTGCTTTTGGTTCTTGTGTCGGCAAAGTCGGGCTCTGAAAGCTCTGCGGCATATTTAACGGTGTTTAATCCGTCAGTAGTACCGACCAAAATATATTTGATAGCTGAATCGCCGTTTTCCGCCGTTACCTTTACAGGCAAAAGGGCTACATCAGGAGTAGTGCTCCAATATGCGCGGTAGCCGTATGTGACACCCTCGTAAACATTGGTAGCTGTGGGGGTAGCCCATGAGGGATTGCTTCCCATAATCATTTCAAGTTTTTCAATTTCAGCCTCTGCGTAATTGGGCGCCATCCAAACTCTTGGTGCGCTGACATCTGTAACGACCGAGAAATTTCCGACATTTTCAATCTTTTGGGTATTGCTTGTAATACTGTTTGAGGTGCTTGATACCACCTTAATGTCTGTGTCGTCCGAATAAACCTTTGAAAGTATCCAAGCTGAATCCGAATAAACTGTTACGGTTTTGCCGTCATATATATTTGTAACAGCCGCCCTATAATATGCTGTTTTTTCCTCTGATGTGGAGGGAGTATATGAAGCAGTATCAGCACCTTCAATATTGCTCCAATCGGTGTTGTCCTCGCTTTGCTGCCATTGATAAGAAAGTGTACCGTTATTTCCGTCTAATGTTGCTTCAACCGATAAAGTCTCTGTTTCAGCGTTTAATTCATATTTAACTCTTGCGGTAGATAAATTACTTGTAATTTTAGGTACCGCTATTTCGGATTTTTGGAAGCAGAACAGATAGCCTTCCTCGTTATAAGCATAAATTCTGCCCTCGTCGTCCTTTGCAATCTGCTCGAAAGCATAGGCACCTCCGGAAGATGTTCCGGAATCGAGCGCGACAGCCACACCCTTTGAAGGTGTTGCCAAAAGCTCCAATTCGCCTGCGGTAGTTGTGGGAGTGTCCTTTAAAACAAATAAATATCCCGGTGCAACATAGCTTTGAACTACAATATAGGAGGTTGTTCCGTCCTTAAATAAAAGCGGATTGCTCTGTACCTTGTATATACCGGTATCTGTGGCATAGATTTCTTTCATAAAATCAGGACTTGCGGGGTCAACATTTACAACACAAATATCTCCGCCTTGTCCCCAGTTTTCACCTTGACCTGCTATATAAAGTCTGCCGTTTGCGATAACAGGGGCACAAACCGTACCTGTGTTTTTGCTTAAAGCGGCTGTTTTCATTTCGCTTGCAAATCCACCGCCCGCTTCTACCTTAACACCGAACAAATAACCGCAGAAACGGTTGCTCCAATAAAGATAACCCGTGTTTTGGTCATAAACTACCTGACCGGTAGTGTTGTATGCGCTGATGCTCTTGCTTTGCTGTGCCTCTCTGGCGTAATCCGAAGCCAATCCTGTGTCAAAGGTATACTTAACATCACCGGTGGTATAATCAACCGCCAAAAGCAAAACATGCTTATATGTAGGGCTTGCAGAAGTGGTATCGGTGCAGGTGACATAGAAGTAATTGCCTACAAAAGCACCCGATGACCACGCATAGTTCTTTTTTAAAACCGTGGAATCAACTGTTTCGGTGCCAAAAGTAACCGTGTTAACTGCTTCTATATATCTTTCGTCCGATGACGGGTTGCCGTTTATTTTAAACGAGAATCCGTTGCAGATTAAGTAACCGTTGTGAATTTGTGCCGGATGATAACTGCCAAGGCTGGTTATATTCCAAATTGTTTTGGTTGCATAGTCACCCACAAGGGTAAAGGCTTTAAGGTCAACAACCTGTATTTTTGAGCTTTGAACCACAAACAGCAGATTGGTTGCTTTATCAATTACCAAATAATCGTAATAGAAATTTGTACTGCCAACACCTGCAAGCGTATCAACAATCTCACCTGTAGCTGTGTTGATTTTATAAAGACCGTCGCTGCCGGTAATATACAGTATATCGTCAGCAATAGCGGTCTGGCCTGCATAAACGCCCCAACTGCTCGCACTTGTGTTAACTTTAGTGTTCCAAGCCTCTTTTGTAAAATACGAATCGGTGGGGGTTAATGAGCCGACGGAATAAACCGCATTGTTATCCGTGCCGTAGTTCATTGAGCCTATCCACTCAACATTTTCTACAGCTGTTGCTGCAGCTGACATAGGAACAATGCTGACAATCAATAGGACAGCAAGAATCAAAGACCAAATTTTTTTCATTTTTAAAAACCTCTTTTTGTTTTTTGTTTTAATCAAAACGCACATCGTTTTTCTTATCCTCTATTCGCTTTTTCTCAAGCTTTCGGAGTGCCTTTTGACGGCTGTTTTTTGCATTTAAAGCCTTCCTCCGGCTTTTTGGCTTTTTAGGAATTTTTGTTACTTTCTTTAATCCTGCCGCCTCGAGCGCTCTCGGCCAAGGCCCTAAAAAGGCTTTTATTCGGGAAAGAGTAACCACATCGAAATCGTCTTTTTTAGGCAACCGCCCCAGCTCTTTGCATTTGTTTTGCAAAAGCTCTACCGCCCAAAGCTTTTTTTCTTCTGTTATCACGCTATCCCTCCTTTAAAATAAAATGCACTCTCATAGCAAAAACTACAAGAGTGCAACGAATTTTTTTATCACGACAAAACAAAGCCTTGGATTTACACTTATCAAAAAAAGAGTGTAAACCAAAGCCGCTTTTTGCGACATCAATTCGGTTGCACTCTTCTCACCAAAGCTATGAAAACCATTTCAGATACGGCAGATATCCTGACTTATGACGAGTGGCATATGCCACAAAGGAACCTGCCTTCTCAGGAAAATATAATATTCCCAATGGCGATAAGCTCCCATTTAATCAAATACAGTAATGGCGGTTGTTCCGGATTCGAACCGGATTCCCTTTTACATCTACTCAGTTAACAACTTTTCAAACCGTATCTATTGAATTATTAAATTTTACATTATTTTACCATATATTATGAGATAATGCAACAGCAAAAACAAACTTAAATTTTTAAAAAACAAAGTTTTTCTATAAATATCGCGCCTTGCAATATTTGTCCGGACTTGTGTAAAGTATTTAAGTTCTGAAAAATATAAAAACACAGCCTGGCTATTGACAATGCTGGTACAATATGATAAGATAATAGTTAGCAAGTGCTAACCCTGTGCTTGCTTTCATTTCGTACTATGGTTAGCGTATGCTAATTTACAACAAGAAATCAGGAAATAATATATGGATGAAGAAAACAAAAGGTTTTGGGATAAATGGGCGTCAAGATATGACAGGACAATGTCCGGAAGCCGAAATACATATGATTACATAATAAGAGAAATGAAAAAAGCCTTAAACCGAGATATGACTGTGTTAGAGCTTGCTTGTGGCACAGGACTTATTTCTGAAAGAATAGTCGGCAGTGTTAAAATGCTTGAAGCAACCGATTTTTCAGAAGATATGATCCGAAAGGCAAAAGAAAAAACAC
>JBJEOD010000290.1:0-7609 GCA_051880535.1 Acutalibacteraceae bacterium
GGTGTCCCGGCGGCAGGGCTCCACGGAGATACCCACACCGTCGCCCAGCTGGTTCCGGATGGCGGAAACCTGGGTCTTCGCCGTGGCAATGGTCACGGTGGCGTCGGCGTCAACTTTTTTGATTTGACGGTAAACCCGCTGAACCATTGATTCATATCCGCCGTCCTCGGTCTTGAAAATCTTTATAAACTGCTTGGAGCGAATGTCGTTGGAAAGCGGCCAAAGCCGTTTTCCCGAGCCGCCCGATAATAATACTATATTCATAAATTCACTTCCTTTATTAACTAAAGCCACCGCACTTGCCGTGCGGCGGCTCCGAAATTTCTCAGCGTTCCGCCCTCATCGGATTGTTAAGGAAATCCTCATAGGAAAGACGAATACCGTCCTCAAGCTCGGTTTTGTAGGTCCATCCGAGCGCGGTTGCCTTGCTTACGTCAAGCAGCTTTCGCGGAGTGCCGTTGGGCTTGCTTGTATCCCAGTTGATCCTGCCCTCGTAGCCGATAACCTTTGCGACAAGCTCGGTAAGCTCGCGGATTGTAAGCTCCTTGCCCGTACCCGCGTTTACGGTCTCGTCGCCCGAATAGTTGTTCATCAGGAAGACACAGAGGTTGGCAAGGTCGTCAACATACAAAAATTCTCTGAGCGGAGAACCGTCGCCCCAGCAGGTAACCTCTGGCAGACCGTTAACCTTAGCCTCGTGGAAACGGCGGATAAGGGCGGGGAGCACGTGGCTGTGTGTCGGGTGGTAGTTATCGTTCGGTCCGTAAAGATTAGTCGGCATTACCGAAATATAGTCGGTTCCGTACTGCTTATTCAAAAACTCGCAGTATTTAAGCCCCGAAATTTTCGCCAGCGCATACGCCTCGTTGGTTTTTTCAAGCTCGGAGGTCAAAAGGCAGGATTCGGGCATCGGCTGCGGTGCCATACGCGGATAAATACAGGAGCTGCCCAAAAATTCAAGCTTCTTACAGCCGTTCTGCCACGCGCTGTGAATTACGTTCATTTCGAGAATCATATTGTCGTACATAAAATCTGCAAGCGCGCTCTGATTCGCTATAATTCCGCCCACCTTTGCCGCAGCGAGGAAAACATACTCAGGTCTTTCCTCGGCAAAAAATTTCTCAACCGCGTCCTGTCTGCACAGGTCAAGCTCCTTGTGTGTGCGGGTGATTATGTTGGTGTAGCCCTGACGTTCAAGCTCGCGCACAATAGCGGAGCCCACCATTCCCCTGTGACCTGCGACATATATTTTTGCGTTTTTCTCCATCATAATATCAGTCTTCTTTCGTGAATCTGCAATTACTGCGCGGCCTTCATAGCCTTTTCCTGCTTAGCGAGCATTCTGTCGTGCTTCGCCATAAGCTCAACCAATTCCTCGTAGGTTGTCTTCTGCGGATTCCAGCCCAAAACCGTTTTTGCCTTGGTGGGATCTCCCCAAAGGTTGTCAACATCGGTGGGACGGAACCACTGCGGGTTTACGCAAACCAGCATTTTGCCCGTGGCCGCGTCATAGCCCTTCTCATCAACGCCGCTGCCTTCCCAGCGCAGGGTGATTCCGTTGGCGGCAAATGCCTTTTCGGTAAAATCGCGCACCGTGTGCTGAACACCTGTTGCAATAACGAAATCCTCGGGCGTATCGTGCTGTAAAATCAGCCACATACACTCAACATAATCCTTGGCATAGCCCCAGTCGCGCAGTGAGTCCATATTACCAAGCTCCAGATGATCCTGAAGTCCCTCGGCGATACGTCCCGCCGCAAGGGTGATTTTGCGGGTAACGAAGTTCTCGCCGCGGCGCTCAGACTCGTGATTAAATAAAATACCGTTTACCGCAAACATTCCGTACGCCTCGCGGTATTCCTTGGTAATCCAGAACCCGTACTGCTTAGCAACAGCATAGGGGCTGTAGGGGTGGAAGGGAGTAGTCTCCCTCTGCGGAACCTCCTCAACCTTGCCGTAAAGCTCGGAGGTGGAAGCCTGATAAATCTTGGTTTTTTCGGTGAGTCCGAGAATACGAACCGCCTCTAAAATACGCAGTACGCCGATAGCGTCCACGTCGCCCGAGTACTCAGGCACGTCAAAGGAAACCTGAACATGGCTCTGCGCCGCAAGATTGTAAATCTCGTCGGGCTGAACAAGTCCTATAATGCGAACGAGAGAGGAGCTGTCGCTCAAATCCCCGTCATGAAGCGTAATTTTATCAATAATATGGTCAATACGCGCCGTGTTTGAAATGGACGCACGGCGGGTGATGCCGTGAACCTCATAGCCCTTTTCCAGAAGAAACTCCGCAAGATAAGAGCCGTCCTGACCCGTAATGCCGGTAATCAATGCTTTTTTCATTCTCTGTACCCTCCGCTGAATATTTAAAAATATTTTATTAAACGCCGCCTTTTTTGCGGCCGTTATCACTATTTTAGCAATAAAAAAGCCGCGCTTCAACCGACAAACGCGACTTATATTAGCACAATATTGACTTTTCATCCTGCCGTTTTAAATTCGGCGAAACAATGCGTAGCATATTTCAAGATAAACCGTTTCGCCTTTACCACAGCTTTCTGAACTCACTGGGGCTTACGCCCTCCAGCTTTTTGAATACACGGCTGAAATAGTTTAAATCGCCCATCCCGCATTCCGCGGCAATTTCCTCAATACGCTTGTCGGTAAATCGCAGCATCCGCTTAGCGTGTGTAATCCGCACCTGCTGTAAATATGTGGTCAGCGTAACGCCGTACTGAGCCTTAAAAAGCCTTGCCAGATAATATTTATCAATAAAGAAAACCGTAGCTATCGATGCAAGGGTCAGCTTTTCGGCGTAATGCTCATCAAGATAGGTTTTTATATTATGTAATTCCAGCTTTTTCGGAGCGTTCGAGCCCGCATCTTTATGCCACGACGACTCCATCAGCAGAGTAATAAGCGTATTGAGCCGCTCATTAATCCGCATATCGCGTATGTAATCGGACGAACCCGCAAGATCGTATATATTCGATAAAATCGCCATAAAGGTAGATAGGTCCTCCGCGTGAATCACAGGCTCGCCGCCGCGCTCGCAGTATTTTGCGTAAACAGCGGGCATAGACGGACCGTAAAAATGACACCAACGAAGCGACCAAAGCTTCTGTCCGTCTTTCTCTCCCGTGCTGTGGCTGTACGCCTTGCGGCAGTCAACGAAAACAACGTCCCCCGCCTTAAGCTCATACCGCCTGCCCTCATAAACAAGCTCCCCCGTGCCATCCTCTACAAGAAAGCAGAGGTAAGACCTGAGCGCCTCACGCCTGCTCGTATGCGGCTTAACCGCTTGCAACGACCCAACCTCCTGCAAATGCAACAGTGAAGTTCTTGCAAACGGCGACGGCGTGTAAAGGATACGGGAAGACCTGACGGAAGGCGAATTGCTGAACAAAACATTTTCAGAAGGCTTCAATTACTATTTCACCGACCATTCCTGTTATTTGATGTGGAATATATTTTTCGCAACTTAATATCCCGTCAAGTCCCTCAGCATTTTCTGCCGTAACGCCTTTTTCTTTTCTTCGGGGTCTTGCGGACCGAAATTTGACGATATAATTTCCTCGCGGGTACCGCATCCTAACCTTACCAGCTCTTCAATTTTCTCCTCGCTGTAATTCTGAAGGTTTTTAAGCAGTCTATGAGCTTCGGCGGAATGGCGTTCATAGCGTTGCTGCAGTCCCAGCTCATTTACATTTTGCCTCATCCTGCCAAGTGGGTGAAACATTATTTTGCAGTCTTTCGGCTCGAGCTTTTCCATTGAAATACCGACCGGGATATCGGGATATAAATATGTAAGGCTCTCTATATCGTCCTCATATGGATTAGCCCCGAGTTCATTTTCCTTTTTAAGTCCGTTACAATTCTGACCGCTCGGAACGAGATTATAAAAGCACATGGCTAACGCGGGATACTTGCCTTTCGGAAAGAAATGATCAATCTCGCTTGTCCGCTTTTTCTTGCCTTTGATAACTACTGTATCAATATATTCGTCATCGCAATACGGACAAACAGCAATTCCGAGGCTATCAAGAAATTTATATGCGTTATAGTCGCCGTCAACGAATTTATCCGCACCGTTACTGAAATATCGGTTATAAATATCCCTGAACTGCGTGAACTGTAATTTTTCGGGGCATTTCTCTACCCAATTACGCATAGTTAACACATCTGCGGTCAAAAACTCTTTTATAGAATTTACTCCTAACCGCTTAACCTCAGAGATAATATTATTCTCATCGTAATTTCTCCTGATTACGGCTATTACCGAATCGGCATGCTGTTCCGCAAGTGACGGCACAGGCTCCATCTTAATCATCATTTACCCCCGGTTGTTCAAGAAGCATCTTAAAGCAATTCCTTATCAGCGTATCCCCGATAAACGGCACAGCTTTTTTAAGCTCTTGAACCGCATATTTTTCTTCCGCCGTTAAGCTGTCTCTGCCTGATAATTCTTTCAGCCAATCAAGCTTTTCCTGGAGGAATACCCTGGCATACTCTCCGATAGTATAATCAAGAAAGAATCCGTCCGCCAAAATGGTGTGAATATTTGCACCGAAATAAGCTTTATCTGTTCCATTCTTAATTACGCAATAGCCCCTTGAATCAACATCCAACCGAGTAATCTGTTCGGGCAGAAGATCCGACAATAACAATGGGCTGTGCGTACTGATTAATATTTGAAGATCCGAATTTCCCGTTCTCTCTTTCAGTACCGAATCAAGCCTTTTCAAAAAAGTCCTGCACAGCTCAGGATGCATATAGGTTTCGGGCTCGTCAAGAAGATAGATAAGGTTTGGATGATTACCGTATTCTCCCGAGGAAAGCTTTACGCAGAACTCTTCAATTCCTCCCATTACTTTTGCATACTGGTATTCGCCGGAGCTGATGCAGGAAAATCTGTACGGCAGCAGTTCTTTTGTAAAGATTCCCGAATCATCAGGTCTGTACTGCTCCATTCTTTCAAAAAGATCTCCCACAAGCTCTCTGTTTTCTTCTATGTACATATCCTCCACGGGAAGAGTAAATGTATCGTTCGTAAAATATTTATCGTCAAACTTCCCCAGTATTTCTCCGATATCCTTTATATCTCCGTAAATCTGCCAAAGCAGATAATGCGGATTACCGTCACCCCGCCTATCTATCCACATCGACAGCCATTCAAGCCGTTTCAGAATACTAATATCTTCAAAATCAGGCAGCACAGTCGGATCGATAGGGTTCTTTTCTCTCCTGCCTGTTGCTCCCTCACATTTCTCCAACTGCTTTTCATAACTGTAGTCTAAAGCTTCTAAGAAAACATCCTTGATACCCGAGTAATCAAGAGCGGTATCAGGTGTCTCATTAGGATACATCAGAATGAAGGATATAAACTCGCGCAGATACAACGCAAAATCCGTCCATAGGTCATGCACAAACTGATGCCGTATTGCAATCGGCTTTCGTTTCTTTACCTTCCTTCCCAAAGCTCTGTCTTCATCATCCTGCCTGTTGCGTTCAATAAAGGTCCAGTAATCATGTGCTTTAATCCTATCGTCAATATGCTGTTTAATGGTCCCCGACCAGTTTTGACACTTTATAACTAAAGCTGCTTTCCTTTTGATATTTTCCTCATCAAAGCTATCAATATACTCCTTCAAAAATCTGCAGCTGTTCCATAACGCTGTCCTGTGATACTCTGCATTAATTCTCGTCTGCCATTTTGTATTCGAGTCTACGGTCTCAAAACGCACTTCATCATAAGGGCAAAACGGAAAAGCATGACGTTCATATCCGTTAAAGATAAAGGTCATATCCTTGCCTAGGTCATCAGGGTGAATAATATGCCGAACATTTATCGGTTTACAGTCCTTTATTTCAAACCTGTACATCGTCATTGAATCAAGAATTCTCATATATTCCTGCACAGATGCAGACATTCGGGCAAGCTCCTCTGCCATTCTCTTCTCATTCTCAGGGGACGAGAGATGAGGAATTACAGAAGAATTTATCGGGATATCAAACGGCTCAATCACAAAATAATTGTCCGCTTCATACAGCAGAAAATAAGAAGCTCCCTGTCCGGAATTGCTGATCCTTTCTTCCTCGGGCATACCGATCAGCTGGAAAATATTTGTCTTTCCGGCTCCTGTTTTTCCAACTACAACATGGACGTCAGAAAGCTCCGAATCCTTAAAAATTACGGAAGAAATCGAGTTCGGTTGCTGTGCTTCAATCGTCAGCGCCTCAGGAAACTCAAGTGCGCTGTTATAGGCAATCTTATACCTATCAGAAAAGTAAATTTCCTGATTTACCATATTTCTGAATTGCCTGATATATGCATAAATCAACCGCATCTTCAAAACCTCTAAATATTAATTTCAGGGAAGCGACCTGCTGTTTTCCCGGCGGTTGATAAACTATTCCCGGGTATATCCACCGTTTACTTCGCTTTGTTATTGTTTCGGTCAGCCCGGCGTCCCGTATAAGCCCCGGGTTTGTTTCGCGCATAAGGCTTACCACACCAGCTCACAGTCCCACACATCTACGAGACTATCCTGAAACACGGATTTCAGACGATTATGCACGTCAGCCTTCGTAACGCCTTTCTTTAGCACCACCTGCAAAAATCCGCCGCCGCCCGCACCGCAGACCAAACGGCCCTCGATCATGTCGTCGATGCTTCGGAAGATCTGGTCTATCAGCGTGTTAGTGCTGCCCTCATCCACCTTACGGCTCAGCTCCCAGTGATAGTCCAGCAGCTTCGCAAACTCGTCCACGTTGCCGCGCTCCAGCTCGAAGCGCATAAGCGCCGCCACCCGCTGAATCTCGTTAAGCGCAAACGGGCTTTCCGGCTCGTTACCCACATAGCGTCCGATCACGTCGCGCAGCAGGTTGCGCGCCAGCCGCCGCTGGCCGGTATAAATCAGGCAGAAGCGCTCGTCCAGCTCCCGCTTAGTTTCCTCGCTCAGCTCGACATGGATTACCCGAAGCTTCTGCTCCACGCCCGGCTTGGAGGTTATGTACTTCAATCCCGGCGTGACTCCGCCTACCTGATCCTGCCAACCGCCGCCCGTGGACATAATCTGCTCCATCGCCAGCACATGGCTGTACAGGTCGTCCTCGGTGTATTCGATGCCCATGAACTCAAACACAGCCTTCACGCACGCCGCCGACAGGATACTGCTGGTTCCCAGTCCTGAGCCCTTCGGCACGTTGGTGACCTCGCTGTGCATCACAAAGCCGCCGCCCAGCCGAGTCAGAATTTCATCCAGATTATGGCCTTCCTTCGGAATGACGCCGCAGGCAAGCAGGCAGGCCTTCTGCAGTGCAAAGGGGTCGAAGGGATCGCCCGTTGCCTGCAAAGGCTCGATGGTATCAAACTCGCCGTGCACACACATGTCCCTGCTGTCGAAGACGATCTTGTGCTCCTCAATACGCTCCAGCGTCACCTCAACAGGGTTTTCACCCTTCAATCGTATGGCCACATTAAGCACCGTGCCGCCGTGCTCGTTGCAGTACGGCGGGGTATCGCTCCAGCCGCCGCCCCAGTTCACCCGCAGCGGCAGCTTCACCGTATGCCGCTCCGCGACGATCTTTGCATTCTCATTATATTCAA
>JBJEOD010000291.1:0-7598 GCA_051880535.1 Acutalibacteraceae bacterium
CCTTTAGGCAAGGGAGGCAAAATCTCACAGAACCCCAACATTAGTAATAGAACCAAAATCTTTTTAAAAATTTGCTTATTAAGAAACGGCAACCGTTAATAACGGCTGCCGCATTTTTATAGCTTATTAATTAATCCTTATTGTTGAAGAAGCTGATAACATCGGTATAGCTTTCGTCATCATCGGCGCTGTTGCCGAGTAAGGATGCCAAATCGTCCTTCTTCTCGTCCTTCCTGTCGTCGCCCAAGCCCGTCGCAACAACGGTTACACGGATAGTATCCTCAAGGGTGTCATCAAGCTGAGCGCCCCAGATGATGGTCGCGTCGGGGTGAGCCATATCCGTGATAATAGAGGAGGCAAGCTCAACCTCTTCAAGGCCGATATCGTCAGAACCTGTGATGCTGATGATAATGCCGCGCGCATTCTCCATAGAGGTTTCGATAAGCGGGCTGTTGATAGCCGCGCGCGCCGCCTGCTCCGCCTTGTCGCGGCCTGTGGCAACGCCTACGCCCATATGAGCATAGCCCGCGTCTGCCATAATGGACTTAACGTCCGCAAAGTCAAGGTTAACAAGAGCGGTAACGTTGATAAGCTCGGAAATGCTCTGAACGCCCTGACGGAGAACATCGTCCGCGATATAGAAAGCGTTTTTGAAGGTAATCTTCTGCTCGGAAACGAACTTCAAGCGCTCGTTGGGGATAACCACAAGGCTGTCCACCTGCTCGCGGAGAGCCGCAATGCCCGCCTCCGCCTGAGTCATACGCTTTTTACCCTCAAAGCCGAAGGGCTTTGTTACGATACCTACGGTAAGGATTCCAAGCTCCTTAGCGATAGCCGCTACAACAGGAGCAGCTCCCGTACCTGTTCCGCCACCCATACCTGCGGTAATGAAAATCATATCCGCACTGCGGATAGCCGCGGTAATCTCGTCGCGGGATTCCTCTGCGGCGGCACGGCCGTTATCGGGATTGCCGCCCGCGCCCATACCGGCGGTGGTCTTGTCCCCTATCTGAATCTTCTGATTGGCTCTTGACTGAAGCAAAGCCGCCTTATCGGTATTAATAGCGATAAATTCAACGCCGCGCACGCCTGCCTCAACCATACGGTTAACGGCGTTTCCGCCGCCGCCGCCTACGCCGACGACCTTAATCTGTACTACATTCTCTTGTTCTTCTGCTACTTCAAATGGCATTTTGAATTCCTCCGTGTTTATGTAAAATAGATATTATTCTGCACAATTATAGTTATATTAAGATAATAACATATCTCATTTTAAATTTCAACACTTTTTATTACATTCTTGTAATTTTTTTAAATCTGCCGAAAATCCGTGACTTAAGAGAGTGTGAAATATGCATATTTTGCTATTCTATGCTCCCTGCGACAAAGGTTCCCTCGGTATTATCGCTTGTCCACATACTTAAATTTATTTTTCCCGTTTTTCCCTCTTCAATGTTTTTTATCATACCAGAAAGGTGAGCAAACTTGTTTTCAAGATAATTTGAGGTTCCAAGGTTTACTGTAAACCGATTCTCCGCCTTGACCGTAAGGGAAAGCTCGTCCGTAATATCTATGGAATTAAGCGTTACTCCGTATTCACCGGCATACTTACCTATTTCGGTAATAAGGGTCTGAGTTTTTTCGTCCGAAAACTCAACCCTTTTGCCCAACTCGCATTTTACGCCCGACGCGGTTATAAGGGTAAGCTCATTCGGCTTTTCATCAGGATTTTCAAGCACATAGCCCGACTTGCTTACCAAAAAGTATTTATTGTCGGTGTAATAGCAGGCGTAAGCCTCGGCATCGGCGACAGTAATTGTAAGACTGCCCGGCAGATTTCGTTTGAGCTTAACACTTTCTATATACGGAAGCTTTTCCCGCAGCTCATCAAGCTTAACCGAGGCGGTAAAAAGATTGTCTCCCTTATTTATCCCCGAAGCCGCAATTATCTGCTCTGAGGTGTATTTAGCGCTCCCCTTTGCGGAAAGGCTCTCTATCGGGAAGAAAACCGTAAGGGACAGCGCCGCCCCCGCGACGATAAGCAGGACTATCAGCAGCGTAAGCCCTATAAGCATACGCCGCCGCCTTATCCTGCGCTGACGCGCTTTTCTCTTTTTTAAAAATTCGTCGTTCTGCGCCGTCCTTTTCAAGCTATCCTTCCTTACTTACTGTAGTTAATATCCGCGCCGATCTGTTTTAAGGTCGAAACAATATCGTCATAGCCGCGCTCAATGTGGTGTATTTCCCCTATTTTTGACCTGCCGTTTGCGGCGCACGCCGCGATAATAAGCGCCGCTCCGCCCCGCAGGTCGGTCGCCTTGCAGTCGGCACCCGAAAGCTCGCTTACGCCCTCAATAACCGCCGCCTTGCCCTCGGTTTTAATTTTAGCGCCGAAACGCTTTAGCTCGTCGATATAGCGGAATCGGCTTTCAAATATATTTTCAACAAATACCGAGGTTCCTTTAGCAAGGCTTAGCATTGCCACGGCAATGGGTCCTGCGTCGGTGGGAAAGCCCGGGTAAACGAGACTTCGTACCGTTGGCACCCTCAAAAGCCTTTCGGGAGCTGTAATTCTCACGCTTTTACCCGAAAGCTCCAGCTTACAGCCGCTTTCCTTAAACACCCAGAAGACCGACACCATATGCGAGGGCATAATATCTTTAAGGGTCAGCGTTCCTCCCGTAACGGCGGCGCAAGCCATATAGGTTGCCGCCGCGATTCTGTCGGGGATAATGGTATGCTCCGCGCCGCCTAATTTCTCGACACCGCAAATCCTTACGGTATCCGACCCGCAGCCGTAAATCTTAGCGCCCGCGCTGTTAAGAAAATCTGCAAGATCGCTTATCTCAGGCTCCTTTGCCGCGCCGTGAATCACCGTCACACCCTCAGCCGTCGCCGCCGCGAGAATAATATTTTCGGTAGCGCCCACGCTCGGAAAGCCGAGACTTATTTCCGCACCGTGAAGCCCCTTTTCGGCGGTGCAGTACAAAAAGCCGTGCTCCTCCTTGACCGTGACCCCCATTTTTTCAAGGGAGGACAAATGCAGGTCAATCGGTCGCGGTCCTAATTCACAGCCGCCCGGACTGCTTATTACCGCCCTTTTGCATCTTCCGATTATAGCACCTAAGAACACCACCGAAGAACGCATTTCCCGCATTAAACCGTCGGGAATTTCATATCCGCTTATTTCCCCGCTGTTTACGGTTACCGTGCCGCCCTGCTTTTGTGCAGAGCACCCCAGCGCCCTTATAATTTTAAGGGAGGTTTCCACATCTGAAAGCGCGGGACAGTTATGTATAACACATTCCTTTCCGCACAGCACCGTTGCCGCAAGCACGGGCAGGACGCTGTTTTTGGCTCCCTGCACCTTTATTTCGCCCGATAGCCGTTTACCGCCGTCTATAATAATCTCGGACATTTTCCGCACCCTCTCACAGTAAAACTTTCTCACAGTTCATACTATGCGAAAATGCGGAAATTGTCACGCTCCCGTATATAATTGCATTAAAACGTCATAAATTCTTTTGTTTGCGTCGGAAATAGCGTGTTTCCGCGCCGCCGCACCCATTTTTTCAAGCAGCGGCTTGTTTTCGATTATCCTTGAGACGGTATTTATAAGGCTTTCGCCGCTTAAATCCTTTTCTTCAAGAATTTCCGCCGCGCCCGCCTTTTTAAGGGTCATTGCGTTGTGAAACTGGTGGTTTTCCGCCACAAAGGGGGACGGGAT
Organism: Acutalibacteraceae bacterium; assembly: GCA_051880535.1. Classification (GTDB taxonomy): domain Bacteria; phylum Bacillota; class Clostridia; order Oscillospirales; family Acutalibacteraceae; genus UBA737. The sequence continues at coordinate 3,728 of JBJEOD010000291.1, forward strand.
AAGCACAGACGGCTTGCCGCAGCAGCAAAGCTCGCTTAGCGTTATCGCGCCCGCACGGCATATTACCAGATCCGCCGCCGCCATACATACATCCATATCGTTAATGTATTCCCTGACCTCAATAAGGGGCGAAAGCTTTACGCCGTCAAGCGCCGACATCATTGCCTCGTACCCTACCTTGCCCGTGCCGTGGATATGGTAAAATTTTTCGGTGCCGTTGTGCCATTTAATAAGCTCGGTGACCGCCTCGTTGATATGTCTTGCGCCCAAGGAGCCGCCGAAGGACAGAATAAGCGGACGGTTATCAAGCCCTAATTTTTGTCTGGCTGCTTCGCGCGAGATGCTTAAAAGCTCGTTCCTTACGGGATTTCCCGTAATAACGGGCGGCTTTTTAAGCTTTAAATAACGCTCCGCCTCGGGCATTGCAAGCATTACCCTATCGGCTTTTTCCGCAAGCATTTTTGTGGTGACCCCCGGGAAGGCGTTTTGCTCGTGAATGGCAGTTTTAAAGCCCAGCCTTTGCGCCTCGCGCAGTACGGGTCCGCTTACATAGCCGCCTGTTCCGACAACCAAATCGGGCTTAATTTCCCTTAACAGCCGTTTCGAATCGTTAGAGGAGGTAATCGCCTTACCGACAGCCTTAATGTTTCTTCCTATGTTCTGTATACTTAGCTTTCGCTGAAAGCCCGCGACGTCGATTGTATGAAAATCGTACCCCTTTTCGGGCACAAGCCTTGCTTCAAGCTTATCCGCCGTGCCAATGTAGGAAATCTCCGCGTCGGGGTGGCGTTCCTTTATATATCCCGCAATGGCAAGCGCGGGATTGATATGCCCCGCAGTGCCGCCGCCCGCAAAAAGTATCTTCATAACCGTTTCCTCCGATTAAAAATATCAGGTTTTTTCTATATTAGCTCCCCTTGACACCGACAGCACAATACCCATTTCTGCAAGCAGTATAAGCAGAGAGGTTCCGCCGTAGCTGAAAAAAGGAAGACTTATTCCCGTATTCGGAATGGTGTTTGTAACAACCCAAATATTGAGCATTGCCTGAAGCCCCACCTGAAAGGTAAGTCCAACAGCTAAAAGCGAGCCGAATTTATCCTTGGCGCGCATAGCGATTGTAAAGCCGCGCCACACAAGCAGGCAGAAAAGAAGTATTATAACAAGCGCTCCGATAAGTCCCAATTCCTCGCAGACAATGGAAAAAATAAAGTCGTTGTGTGGTTCGGGAACCCAGAGGTATTTCTGCCTTGACTGCCCTATTCCGCGCCCTAAAATTCCGCCTGAGCCTATGGCTAAAAGCGACTGAATGGTTTGGAAGCCCAAGCCCTTAGCGTCCGCCCACGGGTCAAGCCAGTATTTAATACGGTCAGAGCCGTAGCCGATAAAGCCCGTCGCGATAGCGCCCACTCCGAGTACGCCGCCCAAAGCTATTCCGCCGAAAATATATCTTTTCTGAAGTCCGCCTACTATAAGCAGAACAACGCCAATCGCAAAAATAAGCACGGTTGCCGAAAGGTGCGGCTCGATTACAACCAAGCTGCAGGTAAGCGCCAACAGACCGATTAACAGGGCGACAAATTTAATATTTTTCATCTGCTTGTAGTTAGCCGCTATCAGCGACGAAAACAGCAGTATAACCGCAAATTTTGCAACCTCCGAGGGCTGAAAATTAATTGGTCCTATTACAATCCAGCGCTTTACATCCATTCCCTTTATCATAGGCGGGAGTGCCTTTACAATCGCAAGCATAGCAATTGCCGCTAGGTAGATAATCCATGCGAATTTGCGCCAGAAATGATAGTCGATTTTTGAAATTATAAGCATCGCCGCGACGCCCAAGACCGCGAATAGGGACTGTCTTGTTATAAATTTGTAGCTGTTGCCGTAGTACTCATAGGAATAGGCGTAGCTTGCCGAAAAGAGCATAACAAGACCGACGGTAAGCAGGATAAGCACGAAAGATAAAAAGGTTATATCGAGCTTGCCCGATACATATTCGTTTTTCTTCCTTTTTATCTTAGCCATACCTTTTTCCTCCTACCAGTTAAATATCAGCGGAAGCAGCGCGACCGCACATCCCAAGGCGGTTATAAGTGAAAAAACAAAGACAATCTTCTGCTCCGACCAGCCGCTCATTTCAAAATGATGATGAAGCGGCGCCATTTTAAATAAGCGCTTTTTGGTGCGCTTGTAATACGCGACCTGAATGATGTCCGAAAGCGCCTCCAAAAAGTAGGTTATTCCCGCGAATATAAGCAGTACGGGTCTTTCTGTTCCGAATGAAATCGCAACAACCATACCGCCCAAAAACATTGAGCCTGTGTCCCCCATAAATACCTTAGCGGGCTTTGCGTTCCAGACTATAAAGCCCACGCAGGCACCCGCCAGCGCGGCGGACATTGCGTTCATTCCCATATTGTAAAGGAAGCCCGAGCCCAACATAAACGCGCAGGCGACCACAAGGGTTACAGCCGAGGCCAAGCCGTCTATACCGTCGGTGAGATTCACGGCGTTTGTAAAGCCGTAAATAAACATCAGCGCTATAGGCCAGAAAAGCAGTCCTAAGCCCCTTGTCACGTCAATTTCGCCGATAAAGGGTATAACGGTGCTTTTCATTCCCGAAATGCAGAGTGTTGCAAGATACGCCGCCGCCACAAGCAGCTGTAAAAAGGTTTTCTGCCTTGCAGTAAGCCCTAAATTACGCTTTTTCACAACCTTAATATAGTCGTCCATAAAGCCTATGCCCGACATACAAAGCGCCATAATAATTCCCGCGAGGAAAACGGAGAGACGGTAAGGAGTTTTCATTTCTGCCGCGAAACGTCCTCCCGACGCGGCGGAATAGGCAAAAGCGATTGCGAGGGACAGCACAACGCCCGCGATTATCATAACTCCCCCCATTGTGGGGGTGCCCTCCTTGCTTTTGTGCCACTTAGGACCTATATCTAATATAGTCTGCCCGAATTTAAGGCGTTTTAAATACGGAATTACAATATATCCAAGCCCCGCTGTCACTGCAAAGGCAACAGCGGCGGCTATTACGGGTGTAAAATCTTTCATTTTCTCACTCAACGCTCCTTTTTAACGACAATTCCGTTCAGTCAAGCTCTGCCAAAGCCTCTGCCACAACCTCGCGCTCGTCAAGATGAATAGTGCCTGTGTTTAAAATCTGATAGGTCTCGTGACCCTTTCCCGCAAGTACTATTATATCATCCTTTTTAGCGATTGAAACGGCAAATTTTATTGCCTCTATTCGGTTTTCTATAACCTTTACGGGTATAACCGCGCCCTTCATTCCCTCTAAAATATCCTCGATTATAGCGGAGGGGTTTTCGGTTCTCGGGTTATCGCTTGTGACTACAGCGTAATCCGAATAATGTGCCGCGATATTGCCCATAATAGGTCTTTTGGTTTTATCCCTGTCTCCGCCGCAGCCGAATACCGCGATAAGGCGGTTTTTCTTACATTCGCGGAAGGTGGAAAGAATGTTTTTAAGTCCGTCTGGGGTGTGGGCGTAGTCTATAATAACCGTGAAGTCCCTGCCTGTGGGAACTACCTCCGCCCTGCCCTTAACGCCGTGAAGCTCTGAAAGCGCGGAGGCGGCAGTAGCCAGCGGAATACCTATTTCCACCGCGCAGGCGGCGGCGCAAAGCGAATTGTAAACCGTGAATTTGCCGCCCGTGCCTACCTTAATATGCCCTATTTCGCTGTCGCTTACAAACTCATATTCAACACTTGCGGGGCGGTAATTTACCCCCTTTGCGCTGTAGGTTGAGTTGTCCCCCAAGGAATAGGTTACTATTTTGCAGTCAAGCCCCTCGCAAATCCGCTTTGAATACGGATCGTCGCTGTTAATAACGGCGGTTTT
>JBJEOD010000292.1:0-7585 GCA_051880535.1 Acutalibacteraceae bacterium
TTTGACAATGAACCTTTGCCGAAAACAGCCCATCCGTCAGAATAATAACTCATCTCGTCAGTGGGCCAAATAGTTGTGTCATCAACTGTTACGCGTACTCCAAAATCCAAGTTTGCACTTGAATCGTACGAAGAAAAATTATTTGCCCAATCAAAAGACTGAACCAGGTCTTGATTTGCTTTCTGCATCTGATAAAGACCGTCTTGAGGTGCTGTGAATGCGTAGGAAACATTGGCACGCCATCCGACATAATAGGGGCTGTTTGTAGGTGTAGCGATATTGACATACAAACGGTCAACACCGTTATATGAAGTCGGATAATAGAAGCTGAATCCCGGATAATATCCCCATGCTGCATCGGAAGAATAATTGTAAATATAGATACTATCCTCTCCTTCACCGCGCTTTACGGTATTGAACGGCGATGTCCATGTTGAGGGAAACAAGTCTTGATTGCCTTCGGCATAACTACGTACCTGTAAAGACCACGGTGTATCGTTTACAACTTCAGTACCGTTATCGCAATGGTCTTTGAGCTTTGTCATATAATCGTAAAGCTCATACGTCAAGTATTCGTTGCCCTCTGCCGCTGATACAGGCAGTATGGAGAATGCTCCTGTCAGCAAGCATAATGTCAGTAGAATTGCCAGTGCTTTTTGAATTTTTTTCATGATAAACTCCTCCTCAAAATAATTTTTTCTCATCATGTGATTAAAACGGGATAAAACTTATGATAAATTCAATTTTAAAACTGTTACACGCTCTGCCGAAACAGAAACCGAAATTGTACTTCCGGTCATGGTTTCAGACCCGCCGTTAATCATATCGGTGACGGTATAACCGTCAGTCAGCCCCAATTTGGCAAGGTCAAGCTGTAATGCTGAAGTAATATCAGTTTTGCCCTCGTTATATATCACAAGATAAGTTGAACCAATATTTGAAACGGCACCGAATCGTTCCACTGTAAGTGCAGCATTTGTTGTTACAGCGGTAACCGGCTCCCATCCCGATTCTGAAATAGTCTTTAATGAAGGCATATACTTCACAAATAAATCTCGGTCGCGTTCGTAATATGCTGCATCATTAAAATACTGTCCGTTAAGATTGTAATTGTCATGAAGACTCGGGAAAATCCCGTAAGTCATGCAACGGCAAATATATTTTTCCATTGTCTCATGGTCAAATAAATCGTAATCATTGCTGAGTAAAATGCAAAACGGTTTTGTTTACGCCATTGAGCGCCATACCGCGAGCATTGAAAGACTTTGCGGTGAATATTCGCTTCCTGACATTGCAGTCTGTTCCGTACCGATAACATCAACCAGCGGCATATAAAAAACATTCTTTTCAACCGCTTTATTTGCCATTACCGTTTTTCCGTCAGAATGAAGACTGTTTGAAAGTTGCGAAACAAATTCCCATGTAGTAGAAGCACGGTGCAGCATTGGGGATTTATAGTCAGGCGAGTAGGTTAACGGTACTGTTGTGTAGCTGAAGTGCTCTTTATTAAAGTTTGCATTTCCAAGCCACCACCCGTTAAGCTCGTCAAGATATATTCCGTCAAAAACAGCAGTGCCGGTCATATAATTGCGGTTAAACAAAACCTTTTTAAGAGAATCATTATAGAATAAATTATAAAAATTATATCTTCCCGGAAGGGCTGGATTGGAATTGACATGAACCTGTGTTCCGTTTCGACCGTATGTGTTACATTTTCCGCTTTACTGTAACTGGAGAAACAATATGTACCCACAGTCGGGCGGTCAATAACAGTATAAATTCCGCTTTCAACAGATTCTTACGAAGACATACGGTAGACACTTTGATTTTGCTGATTATAACCTACAGTATTCTGAACGGTAACGTCTACGCCTAAAATATTCTACTCCGAAATAAGATTTTGGTTAAATAAATTCTTTTAGCCATGGTGTAAACTAAATTGTCACGTAAAACCGAAGTACTTGTTTGACCAAGCAGGTAATTTTGCAATCAACAAAATGACTGCGCTGAAACCGTATAATTTTCAGCATTGGTCAGTGCATAAATCTGAGTAGCTGATAATTCTGCTACTCCTGAACATGCTTTTTTGCCCTGATAAGATCTCAAATATCGGATTTCCCGTCTCCTGTAACATCATAACGTACCGCAATATTGAATACTTCGAAAGAATTTTCTTTTGATACGATACTGCCTGTATTAAGAACACCGGTGGCGTTAATATTACTGTCACCGATTAATTTGGTAAAATATTTGCCGATCATAGGCTACTTAAGAAAAATCACATTATTCATCCTTTCAATTCTTACAGAAGAATCAGATGAAGTAATTGCCGCTCCTGTAATGGTAAGCGGCTTTAAACAAATCGAAAGGTCATATTTACCCGTTGAGCTTACCGGACAGAAAAACGGAATTCCGAAACAACAGTCACAAAGAAAACTGCTTGAAGTGTCTGATAGAACCACTTAAAAAAACTGTATTTAATTCTTAGTCCATCTCCAAGACCATTTTCTGAAATGACCGTGAAAGAAAGATTTTTACCGTTACCGAACAAACCATCGTCATTACTGATATAAGAATCGGATATTGGTGTGAATGAAATAAATCCATACCGCAGATTGTCGCCGCTGTTCAGAAAAGCTGTATCAAGCTACGGAACTTCAATTGATTCCTTCAATGCTGTGTCCGTGCCGAACACACAGAATCCACGCAGATTTCCCCCTCAGAAACCGGCCAGATTGTTATATCGTTTACAGTTATTCTCAAACCGAAATCAATTTACCTTATCCCACTGGTGAAAATAGTTACAGTCACCAAATGTGTATACATCATCTTGGGAAGCAACTTCTAAAGAATAATAACCGTCTTCAGGTGCGCAAAATGTATATGCAGTATTAATTTTCCATTCCCCTTCTAAAGCCTTAATCTGAACGCTCCACGGTGAATCATAGTCAAGTGTCTACCGTTTAAGCGGGCATTTTCCAAATCAAGAAAATAATCGTATAACTCAAATTTTATTGGTACCGAAGTAGCAGAGCCTACAAGTGAAACTGACTGTATCATCAGAATAAGTCCCAAAAGGAAGGCCGCAATCCTGTTTTTTCGGACATATTCACTTTTCTCCGCTAACGTATGAAAGCTTTGCTGTTTTTGATTTCTTTTTATTCAGTAATACAAGTATTACTCCGGATGCCGTCAAAAGGAAGTCCATGCCAATCAAAACAGGGGTCCAAGGATATGTTGTTTTATTATTGAAGTTGTTTTGCTGTTCGTTGATATGATGATTAATAATCTTAGAAAGAGAACCGCCGACCTGATGTATAATATTCTGCGATGAACCTTGTGTCTGTGTATTGTTGTCCTGAACCATTGAATTATTGCCGGAATTGCTGTTATCGTATAAAGGTTTATCCTGATCAGCAGGTTTATCCTGACCGTTTTCCTTTTCTTCTTCCTCAATAACCTTGTTAGGATCACGTATGCATAGACATACCGAGCTTAATGCCGGAAGCGAAGTCTTATACGCACCGTTGACAAGACTGGTTGGCTCTCCGCTTATAGTCTCGATAAATGTACATTCCGGATCTATATTCAATCCCGAAAGCTCTATGTTTACCGAAATATTTTTATCCCGGTTTGTGGGATTGTAAATAACAAAGTGATACCCTTCTGCATCATTATCTCCGTAACGTTCAATTACAAGTTCTTTATCATCTGAATCTGCAAGAGTAACCGGCTCCCATCCGGCTTCTGAAATCTCAGTAAGCGTAGGAATATACTTCTTAAACACATCTCGGTCACGTTCATAGAAATGATTCGAGCTGTTCCAGTAAAGCACACCTTCAGCCATATTTACGCAAGGATCCGGATAAATTGCATACGGAAGGCAACGAGCAAAAAACTTATCCATGCTATCATGATCCATATAATTATAGTCGTTATTGCAAAGTATCGAAAACGGTTTGGTATAAGCCAATGTGCGCCATGCACTTAATTCAGCAAGGGACTGCGGAACATATGATACACCACTCAACTGTGTCTGTTCGGTGCCCATAGCATCAATAAGCGGAACATAGAAGGAATTCTTCATAGGGCATTTGTTAGCAAAAAGTGTTTTACCCATTGCATGCATATCGGTAGAAAGTTTTTTCACAAACTCCCATGTTGTGGAAGCACGGTGAAGCATTGGACGGCGATAATACGGCGAATAGGTCAGCGGAACAGTTGTATATTTGTAATGCTCCCGATTAAAGTTAGCATTACCAAGCCACCAGCCTCCGAGTTCATCAAGATAATATCCGTCAAAAACCGCTCCGTCAGCCACCATCGGATCGAAAAGCTTTGCGTTACGCTGTTCGTTGACCCATAAAGAGAAGAAGTTATAGGCACCCGGAAGTGCGGGATTTGCATTAATATGTACCTGTACACCATTCGGACACCAATCGTTATTAGCAGGATTCCAGGCTATTTCTCCGTTTTGATCCAGTGCTTTACAAAATTGTGTTGCAAGTGCCTGATATTTCGGACGGTTATTATCATCAACCGTATCCCCCAATTCCTGACTTGCCAAGTCATTAATCTTAGCCCAAACATCTTCTGCCGAAGTGGCTGAAAGATTTGAAATCCACCAATCTCCGTTCTCAATATAATAATAAGCGTCAATACCGTGTTCTTCCTCATAAAAGCCGTTAACACGGTAATTTTCTCCTTTTTCAAGAAATTTGAAACCGAAATCTTCAACATCCGGAATATGAGAAACATCTGACCACGCAAGCCAGCTTCCGTGACCGTTAAGATAATCCTTGTAATAATCCGGGAAAATCTGTGCATATTTTTTTACTGCAGAACGAAAGCCGTAATCAGGTCGATCCAGCTTGTAGATTACAAAACCGAATTTAGCAGCATCCGGAGATTCTTTAACAATACCAAGATGGAAAGTCACAACATAACTTTCAATACTTCCGTCATATTCAAGTTCCCAATACTGAGGATAGTCCATGGATACCGCAATTGCAATGCCAAGATCCTCGTTATAAAGGGCAGAATGCGGATAATATGTGCGTGCGGTGCTGTTCCAGTCCACCACATCCATATAGTTTTCACCGAGTGATTTGTATACATTTGAAGTATTTCCGCAAGAAACTTGTTCTTCGCTAAGAATATCGGTACTCCATTTCCAACCGGACGCACTTACCGGCAATGAATATGAAAGCTGTACCGAACGTCCCTCATCCGAACCTGAAGTATCGGTGATTTTTCCGGAAACCGAAATATGGTTGTCTTTTTCTTTATAGTCTGCTGAAAGCTTAAGTCCGAGTGTCGGCTGTGATGCACGGAAAACATCAGCTGTAGAATTATTATCCGGCTTAAAAGAAAAAATGCCTGTATTAACATCATCAGCTATATCGCGAACAAGAAATCCGGAAAAGCTATTACTTATTATGCTTCTTCCGTCAACAGCAAGCTGAGTCACTTCATTATCGCCAAGGCCAAGTAAAAGACCGTCCGATGTTTCCAGTGTTTTTTGAGTCACTTGTCCGGTAGCTGTTTTCAAAACATTTACCGGTAAATCCTGATAAGTTGAAAGACCGCTTTCATCAGAAGCACATCTGAATGAGATATCATCAAAATAAGCCACACCGCTTGCCGGTGCACGAAGATAAATAAAAGCAGTAATTGAGGTGATCGGTTTATTCGCAGTAAAGGTGACCTCGCGGTATTCCCAATCGTGAGTGCCATAAGAAAATAGTGTACTGTGTTCTTTTGTAGTGCCGTCGGCATAACCGACACTTACAACAAGAGAGTTACTGTAATATTCTACATCCAAACCGCGTACAATATTTTCACCCTTACTCCATCCCGAAAAAACATATGTACCCATTTGGGGGTTTGAAAATGTCTTTGACATACTTGCCGTACTGTTAACAGGAGTTTCAAAACGATAAACGTTGCGTGTAGCACCGTCATGGCATTGCTGTGAGACAGACGTTACGTTTCCGGATGATGACCACCTTCCGAATAACTCCTCGCCCAGTTCCGATTTTTCCGCAGGACGCATTACTTCATAAGCTTCCACAGATATTTCACCTCTCGCAATGGTTGTGATTAATCCGCAGGGACCGAGCGCAATTGCAACCCCTGCAAAAATTATCAATGCGCACCAAAAATAATGTTTCAATGTGTTTCCTCCTCGGCGGATTTTCTGAAAACCATCAAATTTCAAACTGTAAAACAGCAAAGTACCTCTCAATAATTTCATTTACAGTATACATTTTTTAGTCTATTCATTCAAGTTGTTTTTTTTAGTTTCTTTGTCAGGTTTTTATTGTTTTTGCAACACTCATCTGAATCACACACAGGCAAAACGGATGTGACAGCTCCGGTTTCCTGTACGTTTTCTATGTAACCGGTTGCCCGGAAGAAGTCATCATAATCTTCTTTCGAGCAACCTTTGATGAAGATGTGGCAGTGACGCTCATCATTTTCATCGGTAATATAAATGCGCTCCACAAAGGTCTGTATCAGCGTTACAAGCACATCGGGTGCGGCGTTTTCGGCATACTTCCCGAAGGAGAGCAGCCGTTCCTTGATTTCTTCAATATCACGGATAGCGTACATCTGACTTTGTCTGCTGTCCTCTAACTTTTGGAGTAAAATTTCGATTTCGGTAAGTTCATCGGTGAGAGCCTTCACATCCTCTTGAATAAAGCGTTTCAGGCTGTCATCCGCCTCCCGAAGATTTTTCACCTGATTGGATATTGCTGTTTCAAGATGGCCCTTCTTCTTTCTGAGGTCGGACAGTTCTTTTTCATTTTGCGACGAGCTGAAAATATCGGACGCTTTCTGATTGAGCAGTTTTTCAAAGTATTCACTGTCCTCATCGGCAAGATGGGATAACTGCTTCACCACAAATTCATCGAGCAAAACGCCGTCCACCGCCCGGAAAGTACATTCGCCTGCACGGTAACCGGGACAGACATACTTGAATCTCGGCTTGCCGTTTGTCCATCGGTTGGATTCCGAGATAACCCGAAGGCGTTTCCCGCAATGCGGACAATAGATCAGTCCTGCAAGCAAGGCGTTAGTCTTACGGTGCGGACGGTTGTATTTTTCGGCAATATCGTCCAGCATATTCTGCGTGTCAATCCATTGCTGACTGGATATAAAGCCCTCGTGTCGGCCGACCGAGATGATCCATTCGGAAAGCGGCTTTTGTGACATCAACTGCACAAATTTCGGTGAAATAAAGGTGCTGTCCGCATCCTCGAATTTTTCCTGATCGGTCTTGTTGTAGGCGGAAATGCCGTGCTGACCGTGAAAGTCGGAAATATCTCCGCATAGACCGCCATCGTGCTCCAAGAAATAATTGTATGCACTTTCGTCGGCGGTGCAGTAAACGGGATTTTTCAACAGCAACCTTGTTGTGGAAGTGTTAAACTTACTCCCTACCTTTGTACGATAGCCAAGCTCGTTCATCCTGTCTGCTGTTTTTTTGATAGAACGGGTTGCGGCGAATATCTCATAGAGCTTTTGTATCATTGCTTTTTCTTCGGGAATGCTTTCCAAATAGCTGTAAGCTGACTTGTTT
>JBJEOD010000293.1:0-7534 GCA_051880535.1 Acutalibacteraceae bacterium
ATCGCTTTCGTAATAGTCGCCGCTGCCGTCGATTGCATAGTTATCGCCCGTAGCTCCGAGCTTTCGGAGCATAAAATGGACGGCATAAAAGGCGGCGGTTTCGTTTTGGGTGTAGTAAAAGATAATTACATTGTCTTCAGAGCCGACATAGTTTCCCGGATTTTCGGGATCCTCCTTAACCGAGATAACAAGCCTTTTGTAAAAAGCGTCGGGGACATAGTTTTCAATAACCGCAAAGCGTTCGGTTACAACCGAGTAATCGGTAGTTTTGTGCTCATCCGCCTTAAGCGGCAGACCCGTGTTTTTATCAAGGTATTTTACAGTATAGGAAACATTGGTGGCATAAACATAGGTAAAGGTAAATACGTTCTTTTCTGGCTGTGCGGCGTTGTTTTCAAACTGTACGGTGATTGAATGGCTGGCGAGGGTGGGGAAATAACCCGAATTATAAGCTGAATAAAGCTGATTCAGCGGATCGCCCGCCTTTGCGGTAAAGGTTCTGGTACTGCCTGCATAGGCGTAGCCCGTTGTATCGTCCGCGACACAGAGGTGCCAGCCGCCCTCGTAATAGACATAGCCGCGGGTTTCGGTGCCGACGGTCACCTCATACCGCTTTTGCTCTGCGGGGCTGCCGCCCGCAGCTTCATAAGCCGCGGTTTTCCAGACATCCTCCGTTTCTGCTGTTTTTAGAACATAATGCAGTAAATAGGGCTGTGCGGTATGACTTCCCCAATCTGCAAAGACGTTGACATCCTCCTTAACAGGGGTATCAAGCGGGGTGAAGGCGATTTTTTCGCTGTTCTTTTCATAAAACCAGCCGCCGAAGGTGTAATCATACCCCGATTTGTCGGTCGGATTATCAATAGCGCCGACCGTATTTCCGTGGGAGATCACTTTAGTTTCAATAATCCCGCTTGTATCGCCGTTTTTCTCATAATTCAGCTTATCCTGATAGGTCTGAAAGAAACGGACGGTATGGGTTTTAGGCACCCATTTGGCGTATAGGGTTAAATCGTGCGCAGGCATAGTGTTATCGCCGAAGCCGTTAATATCTCCGAATTCGGTTCCGTCATAGCAGCCCGGGGAAGTGTACCACCCGACAAATTCATAAGCGTTTTCTTCAAGCTTATCGGGATAATCTGGAATAAAGAATTTACTTCCCAAAGGAGTTTCAAAGTATACAGTTTCTTTTTTTTCGTCAATATATTTATTGTAATTATAAAAATTTAATGTATATGGATTTCGGGTATAATAAAAATTCATATCGTAGGCACCATTATACTTATTTTTATCGTACCCCGTAATTTCTGAATATGTATAATTATCAAATGTGAAACCGCTTATTGCAGGCGGTGTTTGAGAATAGACATTGGAATCGTCGAAGGTGTCGTACGAAACGCTCAGGTCATATCCCGTTCCGTCAAGACGCGGAAGATAAATATTATAGCGAAATAGTTTAGGTACGCTCCAACCAATATTCGCGCCGTTTTCCCAAAAGCAAAGATACGCTACGGTATCGCTGTCTCCATAGCTGTTATAATCCCAAAGCAAGTTATAATCAAGGGTATTGTAATTTCCTTTAATGGTTTGGTTACTGTTGTGCAGTGAATAATAAACATGGTGTTCGCCGTTCCATGCACTTACATAGGCAGTGGTACCGGTCCACTTGCCGTGAGTGTTTGCTGTACTGCGTTCTACGGAACCGAATACATCGCAGGGCCAAAGATTGGTAATATCAGCACCGTATTTTGCTTTAAAGGATATATAATAATAGTTATAGGCTGTTCCGCTTACTGTGGAGGTATCATAGCTTTGGGTATAGCTACGCCCGTTACCCCTTTCATTTAGCGCAGGTAATAATGTAACCTGACCGCGCTGATCTGAATAAGTGCTCATATATTGATCCAACAGCGCAATTTCATCGCCGTTGTTCGTATAGGCACCGAAATAATATGTTGTTCCGCCGATTACATAATATTTAGTATTAGTGCCGCTGCCGCTCGACATAGCATAATAAAATTTCAGCGTGTATTCCTTTCGGTCGTAGTATACATTTACAACCGTAGAGCCGTCGCCCTGCACAAATACCATTGCGTTTGTTTTTTCCTCGTTAAAGGTCGAATATCTTTTTTCGTATATATTTAACGAATTGTTTAGTGCTGTATTAATGCTGTAGTCCTTGTAATCTGTTGCTTGTATTTCTGTACCTGATTGAGCGGTCGTAGTATAACTGCCCCAATAATTGTACTTATCGGCGTTGTTTGGGTCTTGCAGCCAGTAAACTACCGTTACGTCTGTTGTTATGCTTTCCCACAGCGCCTTATAGCTTTGATTTGCCGCGGGAATGGTTGAGGGCAGGGTGTCCGTAACGCCGTCGCCCTTTCCGTCTTCGTCAAGTAAGTCCCAGCCCTTAAAAACATAGCCGGGCTTTACGGGGTCGTTAACTATAAAGGGGGTGCCATACCGCGCGTAAATAGGTTCCGAACCGTAGCCGCCGTCGGTATCGAATTTAAGCAGATAGTAATTTCTGTCGTAATAGCACTCAAAAACCGTACTGCCGTCCGCCGCAACGCTTTCGGGGTAATGGTAAAGCTTGCTGAAGCCCGTGGTGTCGCCCGCATGACTTTCAAGCTTCTCATTGCTTATAATAGTACCTGTCAACGCCTTGTCAGTATGATACAATTCCGCCCTTTCGGTATACAGGTCGTCGTTTATGTTCTGGAAAAAATAACGTATGGCATAGGGAACCTCAATAGGATAATAAAATACGTCCTTGGTTATGTCGGTGTCAAGGTTTGTTTCGTTAAAAACAACGCTTGGACACGCTTCTCCTTTATTGCCCTCGCTGTCCTTGTAATGCGGCGCATAACCCAAAAAGGTCGGGCTGATAACCGTCTGATTAAAGGCTGTTCCCTTTTCGATTTTCGCAGTATAGGGCGAGTAAATCGCTTCCCCGGAAACGCTGTCCCTGTAATTTATCGTAATGTATACATATTCGGTTTCTTCCTCGCTTAATAGAGCAACGCGGGCGGCCTTAAGGGAATAAACCGCCGCGGGCGTTTCCGGTATTTCCTTGGCGACATTCTCTGCTTCGGCGGGCGGGTCCGCCTCCTTCGCGTCAAAGGCGACCGTTATGTTGATAGGGCCGCTGAAATAAGCCTCGCCCGACAGCGTGACCGCACAGCGCAGATATACGCTCCCCGCGTCGTCCAGCAGGGAGGAAATCATGGGGTAAGAGACCTTAAGACTCCTTTCGTTCGCGCCGTAAATATCGACCCAAAGAGAGGCTTTAGTATCCGCGCAAATCTGCCAGCGGTAGCCGCAGCCATCGCTTTCGGGGTTACAGAGGGCGGTAATTTCATACTTTTGAGTTTGTGAAATAAGCAGGTCGTTTACGGTCTCGCCGTCGTATAAAATCTCGATTTCGGGAGCGGAAAGAGCCTGCGCGCTCAAGACACGGGGAGTGAAAAAAGAGGTCAAAGCCGTGCAGAGCGCAAGTATTATTACCGTTATTCTTTTTTTCATGGCTCTGCCTCCTTACGCAACCGAATCCCATGCTTTTGCGGCGTTTTCAAAGCCGCCCGCCTGAACCGCCGCCGCGCGAAAGCTTATTTTGGGATTTCCCAGCTTTTCAAGCTCGGAATTTTTAAGCTCCCCCGAAACGGTGATTTTTGAGCCTTCGATAATTTCCGTATCTGTAATTACTTCATTGGGCGCAAGCGTTTTATAATAAACATACTCGCTGTTTTTAAGGGTTAAATATGTCCATTTCGTGGATACCGACCAGCTGATTTTATCCCCGATTTCTGCGGCTGAGGATATATAATTTCGGTCGCCGTTTTTTGTAAAGCCGTCAGCCTTTACGGCGATAAATATATAACAGGCGGTTTCACTGCCGTTAAAATTCACAACCGCAGCTTTTTTTATATCAACTCCGGGCTCTGCCAGCATAAGCCTGTTTTCGGAATCGTAAAAATCGCCCGTTTCGGTTAAGTAAACGTCCCCGAATTTAACGGTACGCGCGGAATCGCCGCCGTAGGTTGCGGTTGTATATTTTGAAAGCGAAACCGCGGTTGTAAGCAATGCGGCAACAATGATATAAAGCAGATATGCGCGCAGGGGGAGCTTTATTTTGCGGGGGCTTTTCATATGCCGTCATTCCTTTCCTTCTACGCCATGCAACAGGTGTAATAAAAATTTATTCCGTAGGGAACGGATTTATCCGTTCCGGGAGCCGTTCTGTAATTCTTGACCTTCGGGCTGTTTGCGGCTCGGGAGCATTATAATCAGTATAAAGGCAAAAACCGTACAGGTCATACCAAGCGGAGATTTAAGCGCCTCGAGCGCCGCGCCGATTTTCGGTATTACAAGCACAACGCGGCCGACAATGTCGTCCCGTTGAACCGCTTCCGAATCCTCGGCGTTATTAGCGTCGCCCTTTGTTATAAAGCCGCCGTCCTTTTCGCCGACAATGCGGTGGGTCACAAGGGACGAGCCCTCCTTAAAGGTGATTATATTCCCCTCGCGGTATTCGTCAGCGGAGCGTATTACCACAAGGTCGTTGACCTCAATCGTGCCCGACATACTGCCCGAAATCACCACCGCGCAGGAAAAGCCGAAAACCGTGGGCTGAAGCTTATTGAAAAAGCGGCGGGATATAATGGAATATATATTGCAGATCAGCATAAGCGTAAAGACGGCGAGCAGTAAAACCGAAAGCACACGCTTTAAAACGGTAAATGCTTTACGAATCACCATTATTTCGCCGCCTTCCGTATATTAAGAGGATAATAAGCGCCGACCCGCTTACGGCAAGCAAGCCTATAATAACCGCGAGCATTGCGCGGTCGCCCGTTTGCGGAAGGTCGGGCGTTATCAGCTCGCCCCCGTCCTCTACCACTATATAAAAGCCTGCGGTTATTCTGTCCGCCTTAAGGCGTGCGGCAAGGTTGCCAAGCTCGGTATCGTTAAGGTCGCGCACCGCGTCCTGCTCAAAATCCCAAATCCAACCTATATCGAAATCCGCAATTTCCCCCGTGCTTACAGTGCCCGTCACCGCACCCGAGACAAGGCTTTTGTCAATGCCCTCTGGCAGGCGGTAATCGCTTGCTTCCTGCGCGTTTTCGGCGTCAAGCACAACCTCAATCGGGAGCTTTTCGGTCGTTTTGTCATAATATAAAACCGCGGTGTATTTAACCGCGCGGGGTGAGCTGTTTTTCAAGCGGATTATACAGCTTTCCTCTGTACCCGGCGCAACAACCCTGTCGCCGTTATCCGCCTTTACGTTTTCGTATTCGCTGTTAAAAACCGAGAGCAGGGCGGCGCCGTTTGTATCCGTTTTTGTGCCCGAATCCCAGCTGAGCCTTCCCGACGTGTAGGTGATATTATGCTCGGGAGCCTCGCTTCTCCCCGCATAGGTAAGCCGAAGCGCAAAGGGCAGGGAAATCAGCTCCAGAATAAACAAAACCGAAACCGCGGCTGTAAGACGGCGGTAATATTTTTGTGCAAATCGGAGCATAGCGCTCTCCTTTCTCTGATTCATTGGTAAATACTGTTACCTTGCAGGCAGCAGTACTTACCAACAAACCGAGCCTTGCCCGCCACAAAGGCAAAGCTCGGAAGAGAGAGGATTAGTCGATCTGGGTGACGGTGCAGCTAACTGTAATGTCAATAGTAGCGGCATTTGCTGCTGCTGCTTGATCACCGAGGTAAGTATCGTTTACATCTTCTTGGTTTCTTACTGTACCTGTTGCACCCGTAAAATCCCAAGTCCAAGAGATATTCGGAGCATCTGTTCCTATGGTAGCTAAATCTGTCTGCGGATCATAATTTTTAGAATATGCAGCAACTTCATTGGTTATCGCTGTCTCAAAATCGGCTGCCGTGCTGTAATTAAGTCCTGAAAGTGTAGTAGAACCAACTTTAAATTTTATAGGGCAATAGAATGTTGTGTCTGCTAATACCCACTTCTGTAACGAAATAGAATCTACATTAAAAGCTACATTAACAGCAACTTCAGGAGTGCCTGTAATATCAAATGCAGCCATTCTTCCCGTCGTGCCGGGAGCAACAACATTGTCTGTGGTACTTGATTCAACTGACAGCGAACCAATATCTGTTGCGGTAGAATCATCTTTGTTGTATTGGGTATTAAACATACCTGAAGTGGCTGTGATTTCGACACCAAACTTAGCAACGCGGGCAGTATCGCTTCCGTCTTTAGCTGTAACATACTTCGCAAAGGTGCCGCCTGCAAAGCAGCTTGTGATTATTGTGAGAGCCAGCATGAGAACTGCGGCTCTCATTGTCCAATTCTTTTTCATAGAATTGTCCTCCTTTATGTATTTTTATTGTTGGGACGAAAAAACGTCCGTATTTTCGGGACGTATACGCGTCCCAACGTGAGGTGACCCTCACAAATATATATCATCGCTTTGCCGCATGTGGCTTTCGGCGCGCGGTTGATATCATTTATTGCTTTCCGCCTCATCGGCGGGCTTGGTTTCCCGGGCGGACTCGCCGTTCATCGCCCTGAGGCGGGCAAGCTCTTCCTCCAATTCGCGGGTTTTTGTATCCTCCCGCTCGGCGGTGCGTACCCGCCTTATAATATCGTAAATAATAAAGGCGCACAGGGGAATGCCTATGAAAATCAACATTCCGAGAGGCTTTTGCATAAACATTGCGAAATCGCCGAGCTTGGGTACGCGGGCAAAATACACCCCGATAAAATTATCCTTTGTTACAAGCAGCTCGTCCTCGGTGTTGTTGGCGTCGCCCTTGGTTATAAAGCCCCGCTCGCCGTTTTCGTCGGTGCTTTCTCCGACTATACGGTGGGTGACTACTATACTGCCCTCCATAAAGGAAATTACCTGACCCTCTTTAAGCGACTCAAACTCCGCGTTTTTTATAAAAATCAGGTCGCCGACCTCAATGTGGTCCTCGGCGCTCCCGCTCATTGAGCCTGACTGCACCACCATAGGCGTTACGCCTAAGACCGAGGGCGGTCTGTCGGGGTTGATAACACCCTTGATTATTACGGTTAAATTGCAGATAAGCACAGCTCCGAATACAACGCACAGTATAAGACAGATTACCGAAACCGCGCTCTTTAGTTTTTTGTTCTTCATTTCGCCCGCTTCCTTTTGTATTACATAATCTTGATTATGTTGTATTTAAAAAGATACATATGCTTTTATTGTCAATATTCTAACATATTAATTTCCAAAAATCAATAGCGAGGCAAAAATAAAGTAGATTTTTGCTGAAAATGTTTGTTTTTCAAAAATAATATCTAAATCGGGCGAAACAAATAAAGCTCTTACAGTCAGTTTTACTTAAAAAACTATAAGGGCTTGAATTCTTGCACCCGATTTTTTTATTTTTCGAGCTCGGCGGGACGATGTGGGCATCGTCCCCTACATTTTCCGTCTAAGAACGATAAAAATCAGAGCGCTTATTACATAATCAAGATTATGTTGCTTTTTTATTTTCAGACTATCAGCCGCATATTTTCCATTCTTTTTCTATGCTCGGT
>JBJEOD010000294.1:0-7501 GCA_051880535.1 Acutalibacteraceae bacterium
ATCTTCCGGTAGATGCTCTTAATGGGCAGCAGTTTAAGCTCAAAGCGGTCTGCGGGGACTACAGCGCAGAAACTACAGTTTCCTGCGTCATCAAAAAATCAGGACTTGAAACATGGTATTTCTATCAGGGTGCTGGAATGGAATATCTGTACAGTATGTTTGACGAAAATATAAATCCCGTATATATCGTGAATAATTATAGGGGGACTATATATTTTGCGGCAACATTTCTTGCAGAAAGTGAGCCATCTAATGTAATTACTTATGTCGGCATGACAAACGGAGATGTGGAATATGTGCCGATGTCTCTTCTTAAGACGGAAAAGGTAACGGTTTCCGGAAAGGAAGAAAACCGATATACATTTACCGGCAAGCTGAATACAAAGCAAGGGATACCGGAAAATTTTGCGATTGATTGGGATGACAACAGCGGATATTTTTCCTATGATGCAACAACCTCTGCTCAGATTAGAACGCAGGCTGAAGAAATCACAAATGACCGCAAGGAACTGATTGCTAATGAACGGGCGGCCTTTGAGGATAAACTGGAAGGAATCGTTCCTGAGATCGACAATGCGTCTCAGTATATTTTCGGCGCAAAATATCGGGTATCTGATACGGAGTGGTTTAAAGGGCTTTCCGAAAATGAGCAGACAGCAGCCTATAATCTTGAAAAAGCAATTGACCGTGCCATAGGTAAAATTTCAGAAGCATATGGGCTTAAAAAGGATCTGACTGCATACAGCGGCTGGGACGAGGTATATGTCGAGATTGGAATTACACAAAGTAAGAATACCCGCACAGCCGATGAGCTTCGGGCAGCAGGTTTTACCGTATGTGAAGACGGAGGCGCCTTTACGGCATATAAGGATGATACAGAAGAAACACAGACAGAAACCAAAATGCAGCGGACGGCGTCTGCAACCTTGGGGCGTGCAGGCGGAGCCAGCGGCGTAACGGGCGGATTTACCTTCATTGACGAAAACGGCAATCAGGTGGATTTTCAGGCGGGTGCGCTTGACAATATCAATCAGTCAATAAGAAACGACAACTTTACCGACCTGACGGATGCCTACAACGATTTTGCGGATGCTGTCAAAAATAATCCTTCCTGCGGAACATTGGAGGCAGGAATATTGAATAGCGTTAGTGGCGGTTTGCAGGTGGCGAATACTTTAACTGCTATTGACGGCGTAAGACAGGATTCCGAAGCAATGGTAGACTTCACCGTTAAGGCAGCCGAACTGCAGGGATATATCGATGAATTAAAGCAGTTTGAAAATCGTTATGCCGATAAACCACTTTGCTCGAACGCTATTATGCGCGAACGGTTCATTGCTGAACGAATTCATCTTTTGCTGGATAACGAGGCTTTCCGTTCGGGTTCCAATTCGATTGCAAACTCTCTGCTGATCGTAACCGGAGCTGTTGATAAAACCGGAACATCGGATACGGTAGGTTATGTTTGGGATAAAGCTACCAATACCGTTGGAGCAAGACGTGCGGCGGAAATTCAGGATCTCCTTGAAAAGCTGGATAAGCAAACAAGGGTCAGAAAGCAACAGTGCGAAAAAACCGATATGGAAGACATTATGCGAAGAACTCGCAAAGTTGCACATAAAAATGCATTGATCGATCCGTCAGGTATTGTTTATGAGGCAGTAGAGTCTAACACTCTCGCCGGAGTAACAGCAACCGTTTGGTATGCAGATGATGCAAACGGAACAAATGCAAGAATTTGGGATGCTGACGCTTATGATCAGATCAATCCGCAGATTACGGACAAAAGCGGTATGTATGCATGGGATGTTACGACCGGATGGTGGCAGGTGCGATTTGAAAAAGAGGGCTACGAATCGGCACAAACAGAATGGATGCAGGTGCCGCCGCCAAGAGTGGGGTTAAAGACGGCGATGGTATCCACTGCATTGCCGGAAATTGTATCTGCAAGAGCGTATCCCGATTATATTGAGGTGTTGTTCAGCCAGTATATGGATACAACAAAAGAAATTACGCTTCCAACAGGCATGACCGGCGTATGGCAGTCCGTAGATAACGGATTTTCTAAGGTGCTGCATATCACAAAAGCAGGCGGATTCCAAAAAGGCGGTACCGTTTCCTTTACCCTTGACGGTGCGCAGAATTATGCCGGAAAAGCACTTGCTTCTTACAGCAGCGGAGAACTGACCGTTTCTGCCCGTCCTGCCGAAATTATTCTGGATTATGAGAGCGTAATCTCTGCAAAAGCAGGGACAACACGAGAGCTAACTGTTCGCATTAAGGACACAGACGGAAATTATATGCAGGGCGTATCAATAGAAGCTGCTATCGACAATATGGATTTTGCTAAATTTGCAGACGGCTCAGCCATAACGGATGAGAACGGAAAAGCCGTTTTCAGTATGGATACGGAATTGCCGGGATACACGGATATCACTTTTACTGTGGAAGGAACGAGCCTTACAAAGACGGTTGTTTTGGATATTACTGTCGATGAAAATCGACCGTTACGGCCAACGGCACAAATTGGCTCGGCACAGTTTACGGCGGATTCTCCGAAAGAAAATTATATTACAGTAAAAAGCGGAGAACAACTTGTAATCTCGGCTGAGGATGGCGTAACCATCTATTACACGACGGACGATACCTGTCCCTGCCAGAACAGCGCAAGTAGGAAAATCTATACCGGCCCAATACCAATTACGGAAAATACAAAATTCCGTATTGCAGCATATAAGGACGGTATGGATTACAGCGAACGGCTGAATATCACGGTAACGGTAGATGATACGCACCAGCACAGCTATGGCAGTGAGTGGAAGTCAGACGAAAATGGACACTGGCACGAATGCAACTGCGGGGCTGTCAGTGATAGGGCTGAACATGACTGGAAGGTGGAAAATGCAAAGGATGCCACAGCCACTGAGTCAGGATATACGGGCGATAAGACGTGCAAGGTTTGCGGTTATGAGGTAAAGGGAGAGAAAATCCCGGCTACAGGAACAACAAAGCCTACAGAGCCGACAAATCCGGGTGATGACAACCCAACAAATCCTGTAAATCCGGATAGCGATAAGCCGACCAATCCTAACGGAGATGGGAATGAAAATACCAACAGTCCCCAGACAGGCGATAACAGTAATCTGTGGCTGTGGTTTGCAGTGCTGTTCATATCCGGTGGAATACTGATCGGAACAAGTGCATATTCCAAGAAGAAAAAGTATTCTAAGTAAGCCGTTCCGACTGATTTTGATAAGGAAATCAGCAAAGATTTCACATTATTGAATATTGTTAGAAAAAGACGGCTGCTTAGACCGATTGATCTAAGCAGTCGTCTTTAGTTCTCACTTTTGAATCTGTCTGCCTGCTGGCAAAGAAGAATATATTTTTGGATTTCCTCTTCACTTTTTCCGGAGAAGAAATCTACCACGCTTTTGGAAACACTGTCGGTTTGGATGTTTTGAAAAACAGCCGCATCAAGGCTGATGTTCAACTCTTTTGCAATAGTGGCAACCGTTTCAAAGCGCGGGCTGCTTTTACAGCGTTCGATTTCTATGATTGTACGCACACTCATGTGCAGATTGTCTGCCAACTGTCTCTGTGTTAAATTCCGCCTGATTCTTGCGGCACGGACATCGGCAGCAAACAAATCCAGCGGATTCTGCATTACACCTCACCTCGTATATATTTTAGTATGTGCTAACGATCATATAAATAACCATTAAACTCATATCGAATGAGCTACTAATCACTTTTTTGAGGGGAAAGAAGTAAAAATGAACACAATTATGATGCGGAGGTTAAAATGAAAGGGTTATCAAAAAGATCTCCGGAGGTTTTCAAAGCACAAAAAATTATATAGCAACACAGGCAGCGGGCTGCGCTCACGAAAGTGAGTTGCAGCTCGTTTTCTATGTGCTTTGGATTATATTCCCAACCTATTCCCTCTATCTTTCGGGTTCAACTTTATGGTGTTTTCAAAATAAACAGCACTATTGCAAAGGCACACAAGCGGGTATTCATGCCTGCCAGTGTGCCTTTTTTGATATTCAGGTCAGCAGCGGTGTAGGCTGCCGCAGCCCGCCCAATCAATCGTTTTGATTTGCTCAAAAACGATTGATTGGAGGTAAACACGATGGATGAGAGGCATCCGAAAAGAAGAAAAGATAAAAATAATCCATATACACTTAGCATTGCAAGCGGCAGATTTTATCTGTCCTTTCGTGACGGTATGGATGTGCTTCATGAGATGGAGATTGACAGCGATCTGTATGGGCTGTTAAACGCATTTGAGCTGGAGGATCTGTCCTATCTCAATGAATGGGACAGGCATATTGAACAATCCGAACTGTCGGAAGAAACGCTGGAGCAGCGAATGCGGAGGACTCCCTGCTCGGTAGAAGAAACAGTGTATCGGGCAATTCAGTATGAGAAGCTTCATCAGGCGATTGACCATCTGCCGAAAACACAGCGCAGACGGCTGCTCCTTTATTATTTCTATGATTTTACATATGAAAAAATTGCGGAGATAGAGGGTTGCACTATTATGCCGGTGAAACGGTCAATAGATCGTGCTTTAGAAAAAATAAAAAGTTTTTTTGAAAACAGGGGCTAAAAAACGCTTCTAAGTGAGGAAACAGGTGAAGGAATCATCCTTTGCCTGTTTTTTCTATGAGGAAGGACAGGCGTTGCTCTTTGAAAATTTTATAGTACAGCGCATTTTTTACCTTCCCTCTGCTGTCGGCAAAACCGGCAAGCTACATGAGCGAATCCACGGACAGGCAGTCAAAAAAAGATTGTCCGATGGCTTCAAGATTCAGACGGTGCGGCGCAATCCGCATCGAAGGCCATGACAGGCAGAGGAAATAATGATACTTCCGTCCAGTCACAGTCCGAGCGTGAAAAAACCGTCGCAGGCAATGAGGGCGGCCCGGTGAGAACCACGGGGTGGTGAGATTCCAATGAGGTCAAATGCATGACCGGAAGATGCGTTCCCGTGTGCCGAGGGATGGCGTGGATCGAATATCGGCAGGCAAATGAAACGATTGATATCACAAGGCCGCGGTCTGTTCAAACAGCAGGCCGCAGCCTTTTACATAAACCAAAGGAGGAACAGAATATGGATGAGAAAGACAAAAAAATCATTGAAGAAGAAATCCTCGGCAAAGATCATGCCGGGTATGCATATATTTATCCTTTTGACGGCGGCAAACAGGAATGTGTTTTTGACATGACGCCGGAGCATATCGCTAATTTTCTCGGCGCTCATCAGTTTGATGCGGAGAAGATCATCCTGACGGATATGATGGACAGGCTGATTTTGAATACGATAGGCGGTTTTATTGACCAATGCCCGGATCAGGATTTGTGCCGTCAGATTATTCCCCTGCTTGCTCCCATTCAGATGGGTGAAACAGAAGCAAAGGAAATCCCTATGGTCACAATGGAAGCCTTTGACGAATACGGCAGACTGGAAGACGAGATGGTAACAGCGGCGGAATATGGAATGATGCTGTGACGGGAGAAGCGATATGGAGATTAAACGAGGCGATATTTATTATGCAGACTTAAATCCTACCGTTGGCTGTGAGCAGGGCGGCGTCCGTCCTGTACTCATTATACAGAACAATGTGGGCAATCATTTCAGCCCGACTGTTATTGCGGCTGCTATCACCAGCAGAAGAAAAAAGAATATGCCGACTAATGTCCTGCTGGATGAAGAAGGGACAAGGCTTTTTGCCGACTCCCGCATTATGCTGGAACAGGTGCGGACAATCGACCGGGAAAGGCTGAAGGAATATGTCGGTCATGCCGATGATGTTACCATGCAGAGTGTTGACAGAGCTATAGTAGTTAGTTTGGGGCTTATGGAGAAAGCGCACGGCGATTGTTGCTTCTGCCCGGTTACGGCTCAGAAAAACACCGCATTTTGATTGGATATTTTATGAGCGTTTCGCTGGATAAAGTCAGTTTTTTAGTGTATAGTGTGTATGCAGTCAGGAAAGGAAGTGAGGGCAATGGCACGATATGCGGTGGATTTTGCAGCCGAAGGAAAACGAAAGCTATATTATATCAAGGATACCGAAACATTGGAAATTGTCCTTCTGCCTACCAAGTACCTGAAACATAAAGCAGACGCGAATCGCTCACCGAATACAATAAGACGGATTGCCCTATCGCTCTGCTATTACTTCAATTATCTGCTGCAAACGGAAACAGAACTGTCAGAGGTAGACGGACTCGGCTTTGAAGAACAAAGCAGACATTTCGGACAGTTTCTGTACTGGATCAAGGAAGGAAACCATAAATCAGACAATCGAACAGCAAAGACGGGAAACGGAACCTGTAACGCATACCTAAAGGATGTGTTCGGGTTCTTTCTTTATATGGCGGACTGTGGATATGCAAGACCGCTTCGGGTGCTTTCCTATAATCAAATCACAGTGGCAAATGCGGTCGGCGTAAAAAGGACGATCCGATCAAAATCCTTCAAAGGATACATGAAAGAAAAAGACAGGAATGTCAGAGCTGCGGACGAGGTGGAGATCATCGATATCCTAAAAGCCTGCACCAATATCCGTGACCAGCTTCTGCTCCTCCTGATTGCGGAAACAGGTTTTCGAATCGGAGAAATTCTCGGCTTGGATTATACAAAGGACATTGATTATACACAGCATACGCTCAAGGTGTACTTTCGGGATGACAATGATAACGATGCCCGCGCCAAAAACGCAGAATACCGCAGAGCGAAAGTAAGCAATGATACCTTCGAGTTCCTCATGCACTACCTGACGGAATACCGAAAGCTTCTGCAGCATCAAAATCTACTGTTCATTAACATAAAGGGAAAGACAGCAGGCAAGCCAATGCGGGTAGAGAGCGTTTACGATATGCTGGAACGGATGGAGAAAAAGACCGGGATTAAGCTGACACCGCATATGCTCCGCCGATACTATGCCGTATCCAGACGAGATTCAGGATGGACACTGGAGCTGATCCAGTTAGCCCTCGGACATAAGCATCTTGATACAACGGTGAAATATCTTGGCATACTGGACGATCAGCTTATGGAAGCCAGCCGGGAATTTTATGAACAGCACTCGGATCTATATGGCATCAAAAATTTATTGTAAGGGAGGTGAGATGAAATGTCAGTGCTTGCATTAAAACAGACAGAAAAACAGGAAAACAGTTTACTTCTGCAAGCACGGCTGCAGAAAGAAACCGCTGAATTTCAGAGTCCATATAAAGCGAAAGTGATTCACTTTATGGTCAGCGATGGCATTGAAAAGATTGCTGACATCGATTACCCGGCAAGAATCCGGTTTGAGGAATGGCTGAAAACCGAAACTGCTCCTTCATGCTATGGGCAATATATGAACACATTTGATAAGATCAAGCAATATTCGCTTAGCAAAGAAATGCGTATCATGCAGAACGGGAAAGCTGTCAGACCGAAATATGAAAATGCAATCCTGTTCCTGCCGTATCATCCCAATCC
>JBJEOD010000295.1:0-1705 GCA_051880535.1 Acutalibacteraceae bacterium
CAAGATTCCAGCTGTCACCTGTGGATGTAGTCTGACTGGTTTCTTCTTCCTTATCATTGGACTTACATGATACCGAACAGGTCATGATAATAGCCAAAGTGCAAAGAAGTGCTAAAAATCTTTTTTTCATGTTATATTTCTCCTTTAACATATTTATAATCATTGGCTTACACCAAAAAATACTAACCTACAATACCTACATTATCAATACTTTCCGTAAAATGTCTCTGCATAACTATAAACAAAATGAGCAGAGGTACGGCAGCCAAAAATGCGCCTGCCGCAAAATAGCTGCGGACAACCAATTCAGAGCCGATGTTATTTAACACGCCGCTGGTACTCATGATATCTCGGAGATCTGCCAGTGAAGGGGTTATCGGACGAATTTCCGATGTAAAATACATCGTTGATGTGTAGAGGTCATTCCAATGCCAAACTACGGAATAAAGACATACCGTAATAAAGGCCGGCTTTGCCATGGGAACCATAATACGCATATAGGTTTTAAAGGCACCGCAGCCGTCTATTCTTGAAGCCTCTTCCAATTCCTTGGGAATTCCCTTAAAGAACTGCCGAAAGATGAAGATGAACAAGCCCGCTCGAAGCCCACAGCCAAAAACAGAAGGCAAAATAAAGGTCAGTGGCGTATTCAGAATACTTACCTTAGTACCTATTAATGACTCCAGAGTTTGCTCGAAAAACCTGAAATTCAAGAATGAAGAGGTTGCAACCGCCTGTGGCGGTATAACAATGGTCAGTACAACCAATGCAAAAACCAGACCGCGCTCCTTGAAACGATACCGTGCAAGACCGTAGCCTATCATAGAACAGGAAACCAAGGAACACAGTGTACTGAAAACCGTAATTTCGGTTGTAAGTAAAAGTGACTTCCAGTAATGAAGCAGGTCTATAACCGCCTTCATGGCATCCAGTGAAAACGATTTGGGAATCCATATCACCCCGGGGTCACTCAGAGATTCGGGTGATTGGAATGCTGCACTAAACATATACAGCAACGGAAATAAGAACAAATAGGAAAGTCCGAAAAAGAATAAGATTCTAAAAATCTTAAATACGGTTTTTCCCATAGTATTGGTCCAAAACTGTCTGTCCTTATAATCATGTTTTAAAAACCGTTTGAACCTTGCCCTCATGTCAGAACTCCTCTCTTTCAAAATGCAAAAGCAACCGGGACTTTCTCGCACTAATCATTATCGTTAGCTCTCCTGAATAACAGGAAAATCAGTCCCAAAAATACCATTATAACGATGCAGTATACCCATAGCATAGCGGCAGCTTCTTCATATCGCATAAGCTTGATTCCCTGCATAACCTGACGCATCACCGCATTTTGAGAGGCTGTGAAGCAATCGACCACGGTATATACAATATTTATCAGAATGACAGGAAGCAACCCGGGCAGAGTGATTTTCCAAAAGCTTTCCCATCCGGTTGCTCCCTCTACCGAGGCTGCCTCATAAAGAGAGGACGGAATACTTTGCAGACCCGCTAAAAACATCAGCATTTGGATACCGCCGTTATAGATAATATCAAAAACATTGTTAGCAATTGTGGTAAAAAGCTTAACAATCTTATCGGCAAATCCCGCTTCAACCAGTAAATCGTTTAATGCCGTGCTCTGAAAAACCGTTCCGGATGCCACAACACTTCCCTGCATTGTATTGGCTGCCACCATATCGTTCTG